>CAUTEL010000170.1:0-3955 GCA_963537185.1 uncultured Oribacterium sp.
TAGTAAATTAGGCAAGCCAACTTAGTATTTGTCTCATTTTGAGACATTTATAATACTTTGCTGCTTGAAGAAAAAAACAGATGCATTAATGTATTTTATACCCTTAGTCCAAAAGTACATACTAGCTTTTTCCTATACCATAGCAGAGGATTGTCCTATATAAAAAATGCTGCATGCCTTGCATGCAACATTTTTATACAGCATATATCCTATTTTACATACCTTTTACACCACTTCCACACCGGGCTTCGTGTATTTTATCTCACAGAGCTCTAGGCCCTCTTCCACTGTCTTTATCGGAAGAATCTGCAGCTTTTCTTTTACCTCATCCGGTACATCCCGAAGATCATCTTCATTCGCTTTAGGAATAAGAACCGTCTTTACGCCGGCGCGTTCCGCCGCCATGAGCTTTTCCGGAAGTCCGCCAATCGGATTCACCAAGCCTTCCAAAGAAACCTCTCCGGTCATGGCAATACGCGGGCTGACAGCCTGTCCCGTCACCAAAGATGCAAGAGCAATCGTGAGCGTGATTCCTGCAGAGGGACCATCCTTCGGAGTTGCACCATCAGGAACGTGAATATGCAGATCATTTTCCTTAAAGAGCTTCGCCTTATCGGGGAACATGGATTTCACAAGGCTGATGGCGATCTGCGCCGACTCCTTCATGACATCGCCAAGCTGTCCGGTAATGTTCAGCTTTCCTTCACCCTTTGTAAACATACTCTCAATATAGAGAATCTCTCCTCCGACTGCGGTCCAGGCAAGACCGGTAACGATACCCGGCTTTCCCTCTTCCTTTACTTCTCTTCTGTGAAGCGGATTCATATCCAAGTATTCTCTTAAATCTTCCTTGCCTACGGAAATCTTCTCTCCCTTTCCTTTAACAAGATGGACTGCCGCAATTCTGCATAAGGTATCCAGTCTCTTCTTTAAGCCTCTGACACCGGCTTCTCTTGTGTAGTCGGAGATAATATTTTCCAAAGCTTCATCCGTAAGTTCTACATTTTCCTGTTTTAATCCTACGCCCTTTAAAGCCTTTCGAAGGAGATGACGCTTTCCAATCTCAAATTTTTCCCTCGGGGTATAGCCCTGATACTGAATCACTTCCATACGATTTAAGAGTGGAGCCGGAATGGTATCCAGAGAATTTGCCGTACAGATAAAGAGTACGTCGGATAAATCGTATGGTACATTCATGTAGTGATCCGTGAAGGTATTGTTTTGCTCCGGATCCAAAACTTCAAGAAGAGCTGCCGCAGGATCTCCGTTATAGGAAGAAGACAGCTTATCCACCTCATCCAGCACCATAACCGGGTTGGAAACACCGGACTTCTGAATCCCGTCCATAATTCGGCCCGGCATAGCACCAAGATAAGTTCTTCTATGTCCGCGAATATCCGCCTCATCTCGTACACCTCCAAGACTCACGCGCACATATTTTCTTCCGAGAGCCTTCGCAATGCTTTTTCCGATACTGGTTTTACCGGTACCCGGTGCACCTACAAACAGAAGTATAGATCCGGACTGCTGCTTTTTCAGATTCATCACTGCAATCTGCTGAATCATTCTTTCCTTAACCTTCTTTAAGCCGAAGTGATCCTCGGACAGGATCTTCTCCGCCTCATCAAGGTCTATTTCCTTCTGTTCTTCCTTCTTCCATGAAAGTCCGGTCAGGAAATCCAGATAGTCATAGAGCATTCCGGCTTCTTGGCCGTTCGTACCCTCATTCTTCAGTCGGTTTAAAATCTTCGTGGCTTCCTTCTTCGCAGTCTCATTCATGCCCGATTCTTCAATACGAAGTTCAAACTTACGAAGGTCGGAAACCTTCTCCGGATGCATCTCGTCCAACTCTTTCTGGAGATAATCAATCTGCTTCTGGAGCGCCTGCTCCTTATAGAGCTTCTGATAATCCTCCTGCTGCTGAGTTCTCGCATCGGTGGTAACCTTGGTTACCTCTATATATTCGTAGATAATCTGCTCCAGCATCTTCGTGCGCACGGAAAGTCGATCTTCTTGTAAAACACGATAGCGCTCTTCATTGTTAAGACTTAGCCACGGAGAAAGAACGCAAGCCACTTCTTGAATCGCCTTGTGGTGATCTATCATGCTCGCCATAACTTTTCCTGCATGGAATCGTTCTACCAGGCCCTTCAGTTCTTCTTTGATTTCCTTTAATTTCTTAGCAGCCTCTTCCTTGTCCTCATCCTCTACATCATATAAAATGGTGGTCTGTAAAAGGAGCGGTTCCCCTTCCACCTGAGAAAGCTCTTCGATGCTCACTCTGTTTCCGGTAACCACTACCGCATAACCGTCCTTACTGATTTCTTTAATCGTTCCCTCTACACCGATTGGATGAACTTCTTCTTTATGAAGCGCCCCGGTATCCACCTCATTTTTGTGTAAAACAACTAAAAGGAGCTCATCTCCCTCTTCTACCGTCTTTCCTGCCAAAGTCCTAAAATTATCAATCTGAAAATAGATATAGGAATTAGGCAAAATCATCATATTATAAACCGGAACAACCCGCATAGCCTCTCCTCCTTTGTTATGTTCTTCTTTGGAAAAAGCATGCAAAGTCTCATCTTTACTTAGCTTTGACTTTACTTTTTGAGTGCTTTTCCCTTCCGCCTCCTTCCCTGAAGCAGCCTCTTCTTTCGACTTAGGCAGCTCTCTGGAAATTGCAGAAATCTTCCCTTTTCTCTCTACTCCTTCTTCTCTTTTCTCTATCCATTTCTTTAGTGCTTCCACTAATTTGGTCATTTTCATACTCGTCCTCTTGAAAAACAGAAAAGAAGCTTCTGCTCTTCTTTTCCGTTCCACTCCGAACAATGCAGGAAAGGAATTGCTTTTCCCAAGTATTCAGAGCGCTAATTCTCCTTTGATTCTTGTTAGCAATCTTATGTTTCGAGTGCTAACTTATGCTAAAGAATAACACCCTGTATACAGGGTGTCAAGTTCTTTAGAAATTCTTTATTTCTAGTCCCACTCATGCTTTTCCCGTTTTTCTCTTCGCTTATCTCGGTTAAAGAAATATAAGAATACTCCAAAAACGGAAAGACTGAAGGATGTACCGAAAAAGAACATTCCACTTTCGTCTCCGGTAACAACCTCTCTGGTTGCTCTTAAAACCTTTGAGCAGATTTTCGGAATTTCCTTCAGAAATTCCACTGTCTTTTGAGAATTATAGTGGAAGATTTTAGGTTCTCGATCTGTTACAGTGGGTGGAGGCGGATACTTTGGAACCTTAGGTTCAGGCGGCTCTGTCGGAGTGGGAGGTTCTGTAGGCTTCGGAGGCTCCGTTGGCTTTACCGGCTTTATATATTTGTTTATAAAGACAATCTTTCCTTGCTTCATATCAAACTTTGCAGGATCCGTACTTCCATCCTCCGTTACAACCAGAGCTGCCGCATAATATGGGTCTTGATTGTTCCCCAGCATGTCCTTATCTTGACGGTTTACTCTTATTTTAACCGTATAGCTTCTAGTATCATACTGCATATTTTCGTTGTTACCGGGAAGCTGTCGTATCTGATACACAAATTTTTCATTATCCGCGGAGGATTCTTCCTTAAATTGAAGCTCCGGAAATTTAGCCTCTCCCTTTTTGCTGTTTTCCGATAAATTGATTTCTACAATATCAGGAATGGGAAGATTGGAGGAGGAGGTTTTCGCCTCTATAATGAAGCGAAAATTTTCTGCAGGGTTGTCCTCTCCCTCAATTTCTAAGTAAATAGGGATTTCCACCTTGGCAGGCCTCACCGTCTCAGCATATGCAAGTCCCGCAAACGGGCTAAATCCCCCAAGTAACAGAGAGAAAAAAATGAATTGAAGCACAAAAAAACGAAGTACAGTTTTACTTCTGTTGCTGATGTTCTTCATCTTTCCCCTCCTCTTATCCTTATATGTCTTGTCTATCAAAATTTTCAACTCATCGATAAGTCGATAATCCTACTCT
>CAUTEL010000171.1:0-3882 GCA_963537185.1 uncultured Oribacterium sp.
CCTTTTCTTTCCGCTTTCAATATGCTTTATTTTTCGCTTTTCCCCATTATCCATATGTGGATATTATCCGTATATGGATATTATCTACATATGGAGTATATGCAATGCCTTCCCTTCGTCCTATACTGTTCTCAGATAAGGGCAGTGCTTACACACTATCCGATCGGGAGGTGGATATGCTTCATTCTCATTACGAAATACTCTTAATTTTCCTACTTTCTGCAGCCTTAGAGGATCTCCGAAAAAGAAAGCTCCCCCCTTTATTTTTCCTCTTTTCCTTTTTCTTTTTCTTTCTTTATCTCGGATTCTCAAATAACGGATTTTCCGGCTTCTACTTTCTTCATTTTCCCCTAAAACTGATTCTAAGTCTTCTTCTAAGCTATCCCCTCTTTTATCTTAGCGGAAGCGGAGGAGCGGATTGGAAACTCTGCTCCCTGCTTTTCGCTCTTCTGCCCTTGGAATACAGCCTTTCCATTCTACTGCTTTCCACTCCCTTTTCCTTCCTTCTTTTTTATCTTCTCAAGGAGGATATCCCCTTTATATTTTCACTCTTTCTCTCTGCAGTTCCGATACTAAGTCTTTTTTAAGGAGCCTTTCATGGAAAAAATATTAGCCATCTATGATGAAGACAGTCTCTATTGTAAGCGTCTTTCTCAATACCTTAGGCAAAATACAAAGCTTCCCTTTCAAATCTACCCCTTAAGCAAGGCGGAAAGTCTGGAAACTTTTTGTCAAAAGAAAAAACCGGATCTTCTGCTTCTATCCGAAAAAAACTCCAAAGCCCTGCCCTTTTCCTCTGGAGCGGGAAGAATTCTATATTTAAGCGAGGAAAAACTTCTTACAGAAAAGAAAAAAGAAAATACGATTTATAAATACCAATCCGCAGATCGAATCATGCGAGAAATTCTCTTGCAATACGGAGAGCTGGAACTTCTGGAAGAAGACAGACAGGGAAAGGCGGATAGCTTCATGATTTACAGTCCTCTGGGAAGAGTCGGAAAAACTTCCCTTTCTCTGGAAATAGCAAAAATTCTGGGGCAGAACCGTAAAACTCTCTATATCTCTCTTTCCGAATTCGGAGGAAGTGAGAAGAAGCGCCCCGAAGAAAAGGAATGTCTCACGGAAGCCTTGTATCATTTTAAAGAAAATAGTTTAAACCCTGTCATACTCCGGGCAATTTCCTATGAAAGAGACTCCTACTCCGTCATTTTGCCTGCGAGAAGTCCTGAGGATATACATGACTTAAGCCCCAGAGAGCTTTCCCTTTTTCTGAATAAAATTGCGGAAGACTCCGGTGCCGTCTCTTTGATTATCGATACCGACTCTTCCTTAAGTCTCTACACGGATTGTTTTCCTGAAATGAAGAAAATCTTCATGCCGGTTTTAAATGATAAGAAGTCTAAAGAGAAGCTTGATTTTTTTCAAAACTATTTGAAAAAGAACCTTTCCTCGGAGATCCTCGACAGATTTGTACAATGCAATCTCCCCGCTTCTCTAAAGACATACGCGGAGTCTCTTGTCATACGCTATATCTACGAAGAAGAGCACAGAGAAAAAGAGCAATATAGGAAAATGCTACTCTAGGAGGAACCATGTTAGCTTTAGACAACATCAAGCAGGAAATCAAAAAAGAACTGCTTAGCGATTTGGAAGAACGGCAGCTTTCCGATACTCACCTTTATCAGGAAATTGATATGGCCCTCTTAAACAGAAAGGAGCTCGCTCTAAGGGAAAAACTCTATCTTAGAACTGCCGTTTTCGACAGCTTTCGAAGACTGGACTTGCTCTCCGAGCTTTTAGACGATCCAGGCATCACGGAAATTATGATAAACGGTCCCGATGAGATCTTTGTGGAAAAAAAAGGGCAAATGGAAAAGTGGGATAAAACATTTCAAAGTACTGAGCAGCTTTCCGATTTGATTCAGCAGATTGTTTCCCGTATTAATCGCGCAGTCAACACGAAAAGTCCAATTGTAGATGCCCGACTCGAGGATGGATCTCGCGTTCATGTAGTCCTTCCGCCTATTGCTCTGAAAGGACCTACCGTAACTATTCGAAAGTTTCCGGAACCCATTACTATGGACAAGCTGATTCAACTCGAAAGCTTAAATGAAGAAGCTGCGGACTTTTTGAAATCCTTGGTGCGCGCCTCCTACAATATCTTTATTTCAGGAGGTACGAACAGCGGAAAAACCACCTTCCTAAATGCCTTGTCCCAATATATTCCTAAAAACGAAAGAATCATCACTATTGAAGACAGTGCCGAGCTGCAAATTCAGGAAGTAGAAAATTTGGTTTCTCTGGAAAGCCGAAATGCCAATGCGGAGGGTGAGGGAGCTATAAGCATTTCCGATCTGATTAAGGCTTCTCTTCGAATGAGTCCTAATCGAATCATTGTAGGCGAAGTCCGCGGAAAGGAATGTTTGGACATGCTAAATGCCATGAATACGGGACATGACGGCAGTATTTCCACCGGTCACGGGAATAGCAGTCGAGATATGCTTCGAAGAATGGAAACCATGGTATTGCAAGGTGCCGATCTTCCTCTAAGCTCCATTCGGAACATGATTGCCTCGGCCATAGAAATCATGGTGCATCTGGGAAGAACAAAGGACCATAAAAGACGGGTCCTGGAAATCAGCGAAATCATAGGAGTGGAAAATGAAGAAGTTCAACTCAAAAAGCTGTATCAATATAATGGAAAAAGTTTGGAAAAACTGTCGGATCTGTCTAACGAAGAAAAGCTCCTGCATCGACTATAGAAACTACGAAATCAGCATAGGAGAATACCTTTGGCATTTGGGAAAATTTCTGCTTATAATTCTTGCCTTTTGCTACTGCTTTTATCATTCTCTCCTACTCTTTTGTTTTCTGTTTCCCCTTGCTCTTTTTCTACCTTTTTTTCTAAGAAACAATCTCCGAAAGAAAAGACAGGATCTTCTTCTTTTCCAATTTAAAGAAATGCTTTCCATTTTAAGCTCCTATTTAAGCGCGGGCTATTCCATTGAAAATGCCTTCATTGCCTCTATTCCGGACCTTAGCGCTCTTATCGGAGAAAATAGCTATATGGTGGAGGAGCTTAAGCAAGTTCAGCGTGCCTTAGCTATGAATCGCCCACTGGAAGAGCCCCTCTCTCAGTTTGCTCTTCGTTCTGGCCTAGACGATATATACAATTTTTCAGAAATCTTTTTGGTCGCAAAGCGCTCGGGAGGAGAGCTTTGTGAAATAATAAGACACAGCAGCTCTATCATTCATGACAAGCTGGCAATCCGAGAGGAAATTCTTTCCTTAAGTGCGGCAAGGCGTTTTGAGCAAAAAATCATGAATGGAATTCCCTTTTTTATCATTCTCTACCTTAATACCTCTTCTCCGGACTTTTTCCATATTCTTTATGACTCCTTTATGGGGCGAGCGGTCATGACGCTTGCTCTCCTTATCTATCTCTTAGCCATTTATCTTTCCAACAGGATTATATCTATCCCCATATAAAAGGAGGGGAAATGAAAAATATCTCTCACCATATCCATAAGTGGACGCATAATCTTCTTTCTCAGGAAGAGGCCATACTTAAAAAACAGCTGGCTATAGTTATTTTCTCCCTTCTTTTCTCTGCAATTCTCTCCTTGGGACTGCAAAGAGAAGGTCGCATTCAATCCGGCTATATCTTAAAAAGAGAAGGAATTGGAGGTGCGGAATACAGCCTTCCTATTACGGTACAGGGATTAAATCCAGAGAAAAAAGAAAGTTTCGATATCACGGTTTCTCCCAGAGTCTATACCAAGGAGGAAGCTGACCGACTTTTTTCCGAGTTTCATGAAAAAATAGAAGCTCTACTTCTTCCGGAAGAGGAAAGCTTTGATGAAATTAGGACTTCTCTTCATC
>CAUTEL010000172.1:0-3864 GCA_963537185.1 uncultured Oribacterium sp.
GCGGATTCTCTTTATCTATTTTATTTTCTGATAGAATTACGGAAACATATTGCATTTTCCTTGGAAGCAATGCATATTCATCATGGGATTCGAGAAGAGGAAGCGGAACGGGACTTGGAATTCGCAAAAAAAAGAACTGCGGATTGGAATGTTCCCTTTTCTTTTGTGAGGGTGGATGTTCCGAGGTATGCAAAGGAAGAGGGGATAGGACTCGAAGAAGGAGCCAGAATTCTGCGATATGCCGCCTTGGAAAAAAGAAGAAGCGAATGGGAGAGTGAAAGTGGAAGGGTAACCAAGCTGGTACTTGCTCAGCATATGGATGATCAGGCTGAAACCGTTGTGCATCACCTCCTTCGCGGAAGCGGGTTTTCCGGACTCGCGGCAATGAGAGGGTGGGAAGGTTCGTACATTCGACCATTACTCTGCCTTAGGAAAAAAGAAATTAAAGAACGCCTTTCGGAATTATCGCTTTCCTATGTGGAAGATAGTACAAACGAGGACTTTTCTTATACCCGTAACTATATCAGAAAGAAAATTATTCCGGCTATGGAATGTGTGAACAGCCGTGCGGTGGAGCATCTTTCCGAGGAAGCTGAGTTGATGGCTGAAGTGGAAGAATACTTTCTTAGAAAGGCGAAAGCATTTATAGAACTTCATGCCGAGAAGAAGGAAGAGGAGATTAGCCTTGCATTGAAGCCCTTGAAAGAAGAAGAAGCCTTACTTCGGAGAGAAATATATCGAATAACTCTTCGTGATCTTCAAGGAAAAATTACAAACCTTTCCAAGGCACATCTTTATGCTTTGGACAGTTTGATTTTTTCCGGAAACGGAAAAAGAACGGAGCTTCCGGGAGGATACATGGGCTTAATAAGGGAAAAGAAGCTTTACTTCATGAAGGCAGAATGATGATTTTGCGCATTTTTATTTATAAGCAATATTGTGCCATGGTACACGATAGCCAAAGCGCATCATAAGGGAGAATAAAAAGTGAAAGAAGTAATTGAAGTTCTCTACTCTGAGAAAGAAATAGAGGAGAAAGTAAAAGAACTTGCGGAAAAGATTGATGAGGATTATAAGGATAAGCCGTTGCATTTAATTTGCGTCTTGAAAGGGGCGGTTATGTTTATGTGTGAGCTGGCCAAGCACATTCAAAACCCAAATGTGACGATGGACTTCATGGCGGTAAGCAGCTATGGAGACGGAACGGAGAGCTCGGGCATAGTTAGAATCGTAAAGGATTTGGACGAGTCCTTAGAGGGGAAAAATGTACTTCTTGTGGAGGATATTGTAGATACGGGAAGAACCTTGCATCATTTGACCAAGCTTCTTGGAGAAAGAAATCCCGCTTCCCTTGCCATATGTACTTTGCTGGATAAGCCGGAGAGAAGAGAGTGCGAGGTTGAGGTAAAGTATAAGGGTTTTTGGATTCCAGATATTTTTGTTGTGGGATTCGGAATAGACTATCAGCAGCGCTATAGAGGACTTCCCTATATCGGAGGAGTACATTTTACAGAGGAGTAGGAGGAAAAATGGGAATCAATAGGGATGCCTTGTATAGTATAGGGAAGGGCTTTTATCGGGAACCGGAAGAGAGCCCTTCTTTTTCCAAGGTAAAAATACGCTTTCGTACTTTGAAAGAAGATGTAGATTGCGTTACCCTTATTTTTCAGGAAGAAAATTCTCATTTATTCATGACTCTAAGTAGCTGTGATCATTATTTTGATTACTATGAAGCGGAAATCGAGATTCAGGATATACCGTTATATTATTATTTCCAAATACAAAAAGGAGAGGAGCGAGTCTTTTATAACCGTCTCGGTGTAACGGAAGATTTGAATTTACAGTACGCTTTTTCTATTTTTCCGGACTTTTTTGTTCCTTCTTGGGTGAAGGGAGCCGTGATGTATCAGATTTTTGTGGACCGCTTCTATAACTCTAGCGGAAAAAATAATGTAGAGGATAGAGAGTACATTTATCTTGGAAGACCGGTAGAGGCTGTTTCGGCTTGGAATACAAAAATCGAACCCTTTGATGTACATCGCTTTTACGGCGGAGACTTGGAGGGAGTGTGGGAGAAACTGGACTATTTAGAGTATTTGGGAGTGGAGGTTCTATACTTTAATCCCCTCTTTGTTTCTCCTTCCAATCATAAGTACGATACGCAGGACTATGATCATATTGATCCCCATTTAGGCGTGATTGTGAAGGACGGCGGAGAGCTTCTAAAAGAAGGAGATTTGGAAAACAGAAATGCGAGCAGGTATAGTATTCGAAGTACGGATAAGGAGAATCTGGAAGCCAGCGATGCACTTTTCCGGGATTTTGTGCAAGCTTGTCATGACAGAGGGATGAGAGTGATTATTGATGGAGTTTTTAATCACTGCGGTTCTTTTCATCGTTATATGAATGCCTCCTTCTTTTATAAGACCGGGGAAGGAAATCCTTACCCTTTAGGTGCCTTTGAAAGCTATGACAGCCCGTATCGGGAGTATTTTCATTTTTTAAAAAAGGAAGAGAAGGACTGGCCTGAGAACGAGAATTATGAAAAATGGTGGGGGAATGATACCCTCCCGAAGCTGAATTACGAAAATGCACATTCTCTGGAAGAAGAGATTCTTTCTGTTGCTAAAAAATGGGTCAGTCAGCCTTATAACTGTGACGGCTGGAGATTGGATGTGGCGGCGGATTTAGGACATAGTGAGGAATATAATCATTATTTCTGGCAGGCCTTCCGCAAGGTGGTAAAGGAAGCAAATTCGGAAGCAGTTATTCTGGCAGAGCACTACGGTAATCCCTCTTCATGGCTCAGAGGTAAGGAATGGGACAGCATCATGAACTATGATGCTTTCATGGAGCCTGTGAGCTGGTTCTTGACCGGAATGGAAAAGCATTCCGATAGGGCAATGCCGGAATGCTTCGGTAATGGAAATATGTTTTTTGACACTATGCGCTACAAGATGGCCAATATGCCTGAAAATACCATAGATGCAGCAATGAATCAGCTTTCCAATCATGACCATTCCCGCTTTTTGACAAGGACAAATAGAAGAGTGGGAAGAATCAAGAAAGAGATAGATGATGCGGCACTTGGAGTGGATACAGCTCTTTTTCGTCTTGGAGCCATGATTCTTCTTACTTGGCCGGGAGCTCCGACACTTTTTTATGGAGATGAGGTAGGGGTCCCGGGATGGACAGAGCCGGATTGCCGTCGTCCCTATCCTTGGGGAGAAGAGGATATGGAGCTATTGGATTATCATCGTTACCTGCTTTCTCATAGAAAGAATCTGTCGGCTCTTCGTAATGGAGCACTTATGCTTTTACAGGCGGGACAAAATTATGCAGTCTATGCAAGGAGCAGTGAAAAGCAAGTTGCGGTTATCGTCATTTATACGGGAGAGTCGGACTGCACTCTTCCCATTCCGCTTTGGAGAGCGGGAATTACCGATAAAATGCTCATTAGAAGGATACTAAAGACGGATTACAGAGGCTATAATGCCGGGCAAACCAGGCGCTTTGCAAGAAACGGCTATATTGATTGCAGGATGTGGGCAAAGACGGGAAAGCTCTATTTAATTGATTTGGAAGAAGTAAACGAGATACCGCACGCTACGCGAGCGATACTCGTTAAGAACTAAAAAATGGGAGAAGACATATCTTCTCCCATTTATATTTTTCGTTATGACGGGTATCGCTTAGATTGACGATATCCCTTTTTTATTCCTTTACCAGATAATCCCGCAATTTCTCCTGAACTTGCTTCAGCTTCTCACTTGGAGCAGCCAAATTGCATATTCTTCCTACACCGATAAAAAGAACTCCCAAAAGAGATTTTGCATCAACTAAACGATTTCCTCTACCTAAATT
>CAUTEL010000173.1:0-3851 GCA_963537185.1 uncultured Oribacterium sp.
GCATAATTATCTTGGCATTTTCTTTATAGTAGTTAATATTCTCTTCAATCTCTTTAGACCCCTGCTCCGTAAAGACGGCAGCTGCAGCATTTTGCACGATATAAGAAACCCCGTTAAACTTCGTGGTCTGTCTTCTTAACCACATCTTTCTAAGGGACTGCCCTCCAAAAACAAGGCTATCGGGCACCACGGTATAACCGCATCTGGTTCCTGTAAAGCCTGCTTTTTTGGAGAAGGAGCAGAACTCAATAGCGCATTCCTTCGCTCCAGGAATCTCATAAATGGAATGCGGCAAATCTCCTTCCACAAAGCACTCATAAGCCGCATCAAAAAGGATGACTGCATTCTGTGCCTTCGCATAGTCCACCCAAGCCTTAAGTCCTGCTCTGTCATAAACCGCTCCTGTCGGATTATTCGGAGAGCAAAGATAGATTAAATCCGCTCCCACAGAAGCATCCGGCATAGGTAAGAAACCGTTGTCTTCTCCTGCGCGAGCATAAAGCAGCTTATTTCCCTGCATAATATTGGTATCTACATAAACGGGATAAACCGGATCCGTAACTAAAGCAGTTATTCCTCTGTCAAAAATATCCAAGATATTTCCAAGGTCTGACTTTGCTCCGTCCGAAATGAAAATCTCCTCTTTTTCCAAATGGACCGAAAAGCTCTTGTAGTACTTCTGAATCTCTTCTCTTAAAAAGTCATAGCCCTGTTCCGGACCGTAACCATGGAAACTTTCCGCTACTCCCATTTCATCAGAGGCTTCTTTCAGTACTTTCACTACCTCCCTTGGAAGTGGCCGTGTAACATCTCCGATTCCCATACGAATGAGCTTATCCGCCTTATCTTCATTCTTTTCCTGCCAGGTACGGATTCTCTTTGCTATTTCCGCAAAAAGATAGCTTTCCTTCACTGCCTGATAATGTTGATTGACTTTCACTCCCATTTCCCTCTACTCCTTCTTCGTTAAAACCGAAATGTGCCTTATGAAAAACTATGCAGGATAATTCGTATTTTCAAAGCTGAACTTTCTCAATACTTCCTCGCAATACTTTTTTGCCCACCATTTAGCTACCGGAAGATTCATATCGCGGAAGTTACCGCAATCATGCTCAGAAGCACCGGGAATCTCTCCCCCAAATTCAACAATAAAGGAAAAGCAGGAAAGAAGTAAAACCTGAATATCCTTACTTTCCAGATCTCCCTTAAGAAGAAGATAAAAGCCGGTACGACAGCCCATTGGGCCGAAATACAAAACTCTTTCCTTCCATTCCTTATCATTCCTTAAAAAGGTAGCCGCAAGGTGCTCAATGGTATGCATTGCGGCATTTTCCATTGCAGGCTCCACATTCGGCTTTGTAAATCGAAGATCAAAAGTAGTTACCGTTTCTTCTCCTAACTTATCTTTTCTGGAAACATACACTCCCGGATATAGGCGTGTATGGTCAATCATAAAGCTTGTGATTTTTTCCATGCTATACTTCTTCCGTAACAACAAGTCCGGAGTGCTCGTCTTTCTTTTTCTCCTCCGCCACTGCATCTTCATTGTTTATGGTGCTTTCTGCGCAACCGTCTACTACCTCATCAGCATCGTCGTAGTAAAATTCTACATCTACATCGTCTTCCTCTTCATGGAGGAGCTCTGTTTTCTTTTTATCCAGAACCTCACGAACTGCTTTATAGGCATCCTTTCCTGCATCAAGAGCCAGGTTTTTCGTATCTATAGCCAGATTCTTAGCTGCATATCCGAGATCCTTAGCAACGGTTTTGAAATCCTCCTTCGTTCGGGAATCCTTTAAAATCGTGTAGGAGCGCTTAGCGGAATCCTTTACCTCTATCGCAGAGTCCACTACATCGGTAAAGTCCTGATCTACCGCATCGGAGAACTTCTGATACTTATATAGATACGAAATAACACCGGCCACTGCTCCGGTTAACGCTGCCAGAAAAACAAAAGAACCAAATTTTTTAGCCATGGAATACCTCCTTATCATCTACCCTAAAAGGGGTTTTAACTAATCTTGAAGCTGGACTTCAAAGATACGATTCTATTGAAAATCGGATGCCCTTCCGTAGAATCCTTACAATCCACACAAAAATAACCGTTACGCACAAACTGGAAACTTTCAAGAGCCTCAGCCGACTCTAAAATTCTCTCCATATAGCAGTCTTTCACCGTAAGTGAATTCGGGTTAAAATTAAGGCTTCCGTCTTCGTTAAGCTTTCCTTTTTCCTCATCAATCAACTGCTCATACAAGCGAACTTCAGCATTAAAAGCTGTTTTTGCATCTACCCAGTGAATCGTTCCCTTAGCTTTTCTTTCACAAAATCCGGATCCGGACTTTGTTGCGGGATCATAAGTACAATGTACAACCGTAACATTTCCTTCCTCATCACATTCGTATGAAACAGCCTTTACAAAGTAGGCTCCCATAAGACGAACTTCATTTTCCATGGTGAGTCTTTTATATTTCTTGGGAGGCTCTACCATAAAGTCATCTCTCTCAATATAGAGTTCTTTGGAAAAATGGACTTTTCTCTCTCCTAATTCTTCATTTTCCAAGTTGTTCGGAATGCTGAGGATTTCTCCCTCCCCCTCATAGTTATCAATCACCAGCTTAATCGGATCAAGAATTGCCATATAACGAGGCTTCTTCAGCTTTAAATCCTCTCGAATGCAGTACTCTAAAAGAGAATAGTCACTGGACGACTGCGCCTTGGAAATACCGGAAAGCTTAACAAACTGCGCCAAACTTTCCTTTGTATAGCCCCTTCTTCTCAAAGCGGCAATCGTAACAAGCCGAGGGTCGTCCCAACCGTCTACAATCCCGTCCTCTACCAGCTTTTTAATATAGCGCTTTCCTGTTACTACATTTGTAAGATAAAGCTTTGCAAACTCTATCTGTCTCGGCGGGAAGGGGAACTCACACTCCTTCACAACCCAGTCATACAGCGGTCTGTGATCCTCAAATTCCAAGGTACAAAGGGAATGGCTGATTCCCTCTACAGCATCTTCGATAGGGTGCGCAAAGTCATACATGGGATAAATGCACCACTCATCCCCTGTATTATGGTGACTCATATGGGCTACACGATAAAGGATGGGATCACGCATGTTGATATTGGGACTTGCCATATCAATCTTTGCACGAAGGGTCTTCTCTCCGTCCTGATACTTTCCTTCCTTCATTTCGGAAAACAGTCGAAGGTTCTCTTCAACAGAGCGGTTACGATAGGGACTTTCCTTCCCGGGAGTATTGTAGTCCCCACGGTATTCCTTAATCTCGTCCGCCGTTAAATCATCCACAAAGGCCTTCCCTTTTTGAATCAGAAAAACCGCCTTTTCATACATGATGGGAAAATAGTCGGATGCAAAAAACATTCTATTTTCAAAATCGGCACCCAGCCACTCCACATCTTTACGAATACTCTCCACAAATTCGGTTTTTTCTTTTACCGGATTGGTGTCATCAAAACGCAGGTTAAAGGTACCGTTATATTCCTTGGCAATACCGTAATTTAGTAAAATGGATTTTGCATGTCCAATATGTAAATAGCCGTTTGGCTCCGGGGGAAAACGGGTTTTAATCTCCTTTACCTTCCCCTCTTTTAAGTCCTCATCAATAAAATTCTCAATAAAGTTCTTGGATTCCGGCTCTGTATTCAAACTTTCATCCGAAAATGAGCGAATTTCCTCCGCCATCTTCTCCTCCTGCTTTCTACTACAAGCTCGATCAGCTTTCTACCGACTATAAGTTCAGTCTGCCTTCTACCACAAGACTTCCTTATATTTTCAAAGAAAGTTATTACCTAGCTTGTTTACTTTTAATCAAGGTATTATACCACAAAGG
>CAUTEL010000174.1:0-3837 GCA_963537185.1 uncultured Oribacterium sp.
ATCAATCTTTGCTCTCATTTTCTCTTACACCTCTTCCGAAGAACTTTCATTCTGCGCCGGCTGTTCTAAAGAACTGCTTTCACAGACATCCTGCCCCGGCTGTTTCGAAGAACTGTCTCCGCTTATTGCCTGTCCCGAAGAACTGCTTTCACAGACATCCTGTCTCGGCTGTTTCGAAGAACTGTCTTTACTTATTGTTTGTTCCGGAGAACCGCTTTCACCGCTTTCCTGTTCCGAAAAATTCAGTCTTTCTTCCTCCACCACGAGCGGCCGTTTCATCACCCTTTGGTTAATGGATAAAATATATTCTCCCAAAAGTCCGATAAAAAAGATTTGCACAGAGCCCAGGAAAAGCATTCCTATCAGCATAGGAGCCATACCTGCGGGAAAGCGGTCCCACCAGATCAGCTTCATCATGAGATAAATGAGCCCGACCAACATGCTGATTCCCGCAAAAATCCCGCCAAAAAATACCGCCAAGCGAAGTCCCACCTTGGTATAGCTGGTAAAGCTCAGCATGGCCGCATCATAAAGGGTATAGAAGTTGTTGTGTGTCACGCCCGCCCGGCGCTTCGGCTGCGTATAGGGGATATCCTTTCTTCTGTAACCAAGCTCCGCCACAATACCGCGCAGGAAGGGGGTGGGATCGTCCAGAGATTGCATTACCGAAATAAAGCCTTTGTCGTATAGGCCAAAGCCCGTAAACTGGCTAATTTGATCCACCGAGGACATTTTCCGGATAAGCTTATAGTATATTCCCCGAAGCGCGTACATAAGTTTCGACTCGTTACTCTCTGTTTTCACGCCTATCACGATGCGGTAGCCCTCTTCCCAGGCTTCAACAAACTTCGGAATCATTTCGACCGGATCCTGAAAGTCTGCCGCCATCAAAATAGTCGCATCTCCCGTGCTGTTCAGCATCCCGTAATAGGGAGAGTTGAACTGTCCAAAATTCTTCGCATTAAAAATCGCCTTAATGCCCTTATCTTCCCGGCAAAGCGCTCTTAAGTTCTCCCGCGTCTTATCCTGCGAGTCGTTGTCAATAAAAAGAAGCTCATAATGATAATTCTTAAGCTTCTCCTGAAAACAAGTCCTAAGTGCATTCGCAAGGGGAATAACATTTTCCTCCTCGTTATAACAGGGGATAACGATACTGATGGTCTTCTTCAAATTCCAACCTCTTTTCTATCCTTCTAAATCGCTATATACCAAGACTTTTATAGCCTCTCTGTTCTTCATATCATACAGTGCAGCTTCTATATTTTCCATACCGCGGTAGCTTTTCGTAAAAAATGCGCTCGGGTGAAAATCCTTTTCCCGGACAATCTTCATGATTTTCTCAAGATGTGCTCTTCCGCCCTTAGAAAGAGAGAAGACAAAACTCTTTCCCGCCATACCCTTTCCTAAGGAAAATTTTGGCAAAAAGAGGGCGTCTACCGCCTTCTTTTCTCTCTCTTCTCCATCAATTAGATAGTGGAGCGGTCTTCCGGAAAGCTCTTCCTCTACAACAGCCTCATCCGCTCCAAAATAGGCCACATTGCTGACCACGCCGCCACCGTATTTTACCATGTCGGAAGCTTCACACAGGGCATATTCGTCTCCTCCGCAAAGGAGAACCCGATCCACGCCTTTTCCGCCCGTCCGATTCCAGATTTCATTGACAATGGGAGAATTTGTGGAATTTGCCAAGGGATGCTTTCCTTCAGGAAGAGTCGTGTTCAGTTCCTTATAGTCGAGGATTTCCACAGGACAGGCTTCTGTAGCCATGGAAAGGGCAAGTTTCTTACTCTCTTTCCGACTTCCTACCGCAAATATCCTCTTTGCTCCATAACACTGCGCGGCAAAAATCGCCGCAAGGCCGATAGCCCCGATCCCCAGTACACAAACCGTATTTCCCCTCTCCACTCTTCCTTCTTCTGCAGCAGTAAATCCGGTTTGCAAAACATCCGTGCATAAAAGCGCGTCTTCCAAGGAAAGTCCCTCCGGAATTTTTCCGCAGTTTTTATCCGCATGCGGTAAATAAAAGCATTCCTGAAAAGCCCCGTCTATGGACTTTCCAAGGGAATGGGCGGAAAAAGGATGGCCTGCATGAGACTCATTTTCCGTAACTTCTTCACTGTCCCAGTTCGGAGTAATGGCGGAAATCGCCACAATTTCTCCCACGGAAAAATCCTTTACCGCACTGCCTTTCTCTATAATCTTCCCCACGCACTCATGCCCCAGAGTGAGATTTTCTCTCTTCGGAGAGCCCTGCCAAATCGTATGCACATCGCTTGTGCAAGGCGCAAGAAGGAGGGGCATGATGAGCACACCATGTTCCGCAAGAAGACTTGGCTTCTCCTTCTCCATCCATTTCACTTTTCCTCTTCCCTCTAAGACAAATGCTCGCACAGCGACTCCCTTTCTTTTTTCGTAAAATACTTTGCAGCTCATGTACATACCCATTGTGAGCGATTCTCGTTAAGAATTCTTAACAAGTGGCGCAGGCGAAGCCTGAGACATCTTGTTCATAACGAGTATCGTGCGCAAAGCGTGCGATATCTCGTTTAAAGCTCCTTTATCTTTTCACCCCGAAGTGCCAAAATCCGCGGACAGGGTTGAAAATCCCGCTTGATAATCCCGGCTATTTCGTCCGTATAGCCCGGTGCCACGATAAGAATTTCCTCCACCGGCTCCTCCTGAAAATGCTTAGGCGGCACAATCAATACATGGGAAGCCGGACTATACAGCCCCTGCTTAAAGGGTGCAGAGTCAATGATATAGGAAACTACATCCTTTAGTGCCGTTGTGGAAAGCAGGGTGAGGCCCTGATGGCTCGCACCCCATATCGCTATCCTTTCTCCCTTTTCCTTTAGCTTTGCAATATGAGCCTCTACATCCTCTTGAATCTCCTTTTCATTTTCAAGAAGAGGAGAAATGTCGATTTTCTGCCCGCTGTAGCGGAAAATGCTTAAGTTCTCCTTCGCTTCCTTTTGCAAAACAAACTCAATGGTATCCCGATTGATTACGCGACTCTCGAGAAGAGAAAAACCGGCTTCCTGAGAAAGGTATTGCAGGCTCTCTTCCGTAAAATTACTGATATGGTCACGGAGCAGCTCATAGTAGCTCTTGTTTTCCAAAATATAATGAAAACTCGGCACCGTGAGGAGGAAAATGCCGCCCGGCCGAAGATGCGTATAGGCGTAGTCCAGCATCCCTTTCGGGTCCTTCTGGTGCTCAAGGAAGTTAAACTGCACCATGGCATCGACTTCCTCTCCGACTTCCTTTTCCTGCTTTCCGTCCGGAGAAAGAGCAATAAGTCCCTTTAAGGAAAAGTCTTCTTCCGGGAAGCCCTCATAGAGAGAAAGGCCTGCCGCCCTCCCCTTTTCCACAAGACTCTTCTTATGCTCTATCCCAAAGGTGTAGGGAGTCAAAGCTCCGCATTCCACACCTTCCCACATCTTAAGGAACTCTCCCTGTCCGCTTCCAAGCTCCAAAATCACGGGCTCCCTCTGTCCCTTATTTTGCAAATAGGAAAGAAGTTTTGTGTATTCTTCCTCTCGAAGACGGCGCATGGTTGTTGTTCCGCCTCCTGCTCGAATCACATCCTTATAATAGGGGACAGGCTCGGTATCAAACTGTACCAGACCACAGTGCAGGCATTGGCAAAGCGGTAAATCCACCGGCCTTTCCCGCTCTAAATCCTCTTTTCTCGGAAAATCCTGCGCAGAAGCAGGCATATTATGAAAAACGGCAAGCTCGGAAAGCTTCTCTCCGCAGACGATACAGTTTGCCATCGATTTCCCCTTTCTTATTCTTTAAATATTTTGATATAGCTTGATTGATATAGCTTAATTT
>CAUTEL010000175.1:0-3835 GCA_963537185.1 uncultured Oribacterium sp.
TAGTAAAGGATTCGTTTTATAGTTCGGACTAATTTAACTTATCCAAATGGTGACAAGCCACAAAGTGTCCCGGTGTTTCTTCCTTAAATGCCGGTGTTTCCATTGCACACTGCTCATCCGCATAAGGACAACGCGTCCGGAACGGGCATCCTGAAGGGGGATTAACCGGAGAAGGTACATCACCACTTAAAATGATTCTTTGTGAAGCTCTCGCTACTTTCGGGTCCGCAATAGGAACCGCAGAAATCAAGGATCTTGTATACGGATGCATGGAGTGAAAAGTAATCTGATCACTGTCCGCAAGCTCAACCAAATGCCCTAAGTACATTACGCCGATACGGGACGAAATGTGATTTACAATCGAAAGGTCATGGGCAATAAAGAGATAGGTTAAGCCGAACTTTTCCTGTAAATCCTCAAACATATTGACAACCTGCGCCTGAATAGAAACATCGAGAGCCGAAACAGGCTCATCACAAACAATAAACTCGGGATCTACGGCTAGAGCTCTTGCAATACCGATTCTTTGTCTTTGTCCTCCCGAAAACTCATGAGGATAACGATTGGCATGCTCGGAATTCAGTCCTACCGTAGAAAGGAGTGATAATATCTTCTCTCTTCTCTCCTTCTTAGTCTTGCAAAGCTTATGAATATCAATGGCCTCTCCCACAATATCCTCTACTGTCATACGAGGATCAAGCGATGCATAAGGATCCTGGAAAACCATTTGCATCTTTCGTCTGTAAGGAAGCATATTTTTCTTAATTCCTTTATCGGAATCAAATATCACTTCTCCATCATAGATGATTTTTCCTTCTGTCGGCTCATGAAGTCGTAAAATAGATCGACCGGTAGTCGTTTTTCCGCAGCCGGACTCTCCTACAAGTCCGAGTGTTTCCCCTTTATTAATGAAGAAAGAGACATCATCCACTGCTTTTACTACTTTTTTGGATCCTGCAACGGGGAAATACTGTTTTAAATGACTGAGCTCCAGTAAATGATCTGCCATTATACCTCCCCCTTTCCGGAATTCTTTAGAAAGTCCTCTTTCTGTTGTAAGAGACACCTTGCATAGTGCACTCCTTCGTAATAATTTTTCTCGGGCTTTACTTCCAGACAAATCTTCATGCAGGAAGCACACCTCGGTGCAAAGCCGCAACCTTTTGGAGGATTTAATAGGTCTACAGGCTGTCCTTCAATGGGTACCAGCTTAGAATAATCTTCTTCATGAAACTTCGGAATGGAACGGAGAAGCCCTTTCGTATACTCATGCTTAGGATTATAGAAAATATCGTCTGTTGTACCGTATTCCACGATTTCTCCGGCGTACATTACCGCAATGTAGTCACACATAGAAGCTACCACACCAAGATCATGCGTAATCATAATGATACCCATGCCAAGCTTCTCTTTTAACTCCTGCATAAGCTCCAAAATCTGTGCTTGAATGGTTACATCCAGTGCCGTAGTCGGCTCATCTGCAATAAGAAGTTTCGGCTCGCAGGCAAGTGCTATCGCAATCATTACCCTTTGGCGCATACCGCCGGAAAGCTCATGAGGATACTGCTTCAGTCTCTTCTCCGGCTCATTGATTCCAACAAGCTCCAAGAGTTCTTTTGCCCTCTCTCTTGCCGCCTTTCCTTTTTTATCCGTGTGAAGAGACACCGCTTCCGCAATCTGATTCCCAATGGTCCATACCGGGTTTAGTGAGGTCATGGGGTCCTGGAAAATAATACTGACTTCATTTCCACGAATTTTACGAAGCTGTTTTTCGCTCATTTCATGGATGGCGTGTCCGTTAAAATCCACCGTACCGCCAACAATTTTTCCGTTTTGTGCAGTAAGTCCCATAATAGAATAGGCCGTAACGGATTTGCCGGATCCGGATTCTCCCACTATTCCGAGAACCTCACCTTCTTTCATTTGAATGCTGACATTGTTTAAGGCTTTCACCTCACCCGCAGGAGTAAAAAAGGAAAGTCGCTCTTCTTGGATATTTACAAGAAATTCTTCTGCCATAATTTGCTCCTTCCTTACTGTTGTTTTAACTTGGGGTCAAAGGCATCACGAAGACCGTCACCCAAGAGGTTAAAGCTTAAAATAATCACAAATATCAGAAATGCCGGTGCAAAAAGCTTTTCCGGATAGGTTTGAAAACCGTTTAATGCTGCACTTGCCAAAGATCCTAAAGACGGCATAGGTGCTTGTACACCAAGCCCCAGGAAAGACAGAAAGGATTCCGTAAAGATGGAGCTAGGAATCTGCAAAGTAGTTGTAACTATCAAGGTACCGATACAGTTTACAATCAGGTGCTTGAAAATAATTCTTCCGGGGCCCGCTCCGAGAGCTCTTGCAGCCGTAACATACTCACTTTGTTTTAAAACCATAATCTGCGATCGCACAATTCTTGCCATGCTAACCCAGTAGAGTAAGGCAAATACGATAAACATGGAAATCATATTGGATCCAAGCTTCTGCATCCAGGTAAAGGCCGGGTGCATGGCAAGCTTTTCTAAAGGGAACTTCAGAGTCTGCGCAAGCAGAATAATAATCAATACATCCGGAACGGTATAGATAATGTCTACGATTCTCATCATAATCATATCTATTATTCCGCCAAAATATCCCGCTATAGCACCAAAAACGGAACCAATCATTAAAATCAAAACGGAAGCTACAAGCCCGACAGTCATAGATACTCTTCCGCCAACCAAAACTCGAATCATATAATCACGACCATTTTGATCCGTTCCGAGAATATGCGGGAAGACCTTCTCCCCTTTTTCTATTTGTGCCTGCTCTATCTTCGAATATTGCATGGGTGCCAAACGCTCAGATCCCTTCATTTGCTGCTCGTATTTATAAGGATAGAAAGCAGGGACAATAAAGCAAAAAATCATTATCAGTAAAACAAGGACAAAGGCACTCATTGCAATTTTATTTTTACTGAATCTACGGATACCATCCTTCCAAAATCCTACAGACTCTCTCATTATTACAAGAGATTCCTTGTCATCTGCAGATGCAGGGATAAAATCATCCATGCTAACTTGCATACTTAAAGGATTTTTCTTTACTTCTTCCATACTCAGCGCTCCTTCCCTACTTCAATTTGATACGCGGATCCACAAAGGCATAAGCAATATCCACGAAGAAATTCATTATGATGACAAATACAGCCAAAAAAATGGTTGTTCCCATAATCATCGGATAATCACGACTCGTAATACAGCTTACAAACTCGGATCCCAGTCCCGGGATATTAAAAATCTTTTCTACAATAAAGGAACCGGTCATAAGAGAAGCAAGAAGCGGTCCTAAATAGGTAATAACCGGAAGTATGGCATTCCGAAGCGCATGCTTAAAAATAGATTTAAAGGTCGTTACCCCCTTTGCTCTTGCCGTTCTCATGTAATCCTGTCCCATAACATCCAGCATGGAAGAACGCATAAGACGAGCTATATAAAAGCTGGGATAAAGAGCCAGAGCAATAACCGGCATAACATAACTTCTTGCATCCTTAAGGCCTAGGGACGGAAGCAAATGAAGCTTTGTAGTAAAGACATAAACCAAAAGAGTTGAAGATAGAAAGGAAGGAATCGCAATTCCGGCAGTTGATAGAACCACAATAAGATTATCTAAAAATTTTCCTCTGTTAAAAGCGGCAACTGCACCAAGAGGGACACCGGTAAGTACGGCAAGAATCAAAGCCAGTCCACCGATACGGGCAGATACGGGAAACTTTACGCCGATAATCTGCGCTACTGTACGCCCTCTTTTCTTAATAGAAATTCCAAGATCTCCATGAAGGAGCCCGGTCATATAGGTACTGTAC
>CAUTEL010000176.1:0-3793 GCA_963537185.1 uncultured Oribacterium sp.
ATCTTGCTGCAGCATTGATTCTGGCAATCCAGAGCTGTCTAAACTGTCTCTTTCTTTCCTTACGACCCTTATAAGCCTCTGTAAGAGCACGCATAACACTCTGCTTAGCAATTCTATACTGCTTGGATCTTGCGCCTCTATAGCCCTTAGCTAATTTTAATACACGATTGTGCTTTTTCTTTGCGTTTACGCCGCCTTTAATTCTCATTTCATCCTCCTATTCTTACTCACACATTACAGATAAGGAAGAATCTTCTTCATTACCTTTTCGTTGGTATGGTCAACTACGATGTCTTTTCTCAAGTTTCTCTTTCTCTTTGCAGACTTCTTCGTAAGGATATGAGACTTAAATGCCTTATTTCTTACTAACTTTCCTGTACCTGTTAACTTAAAGCGCTTCTTTGCAGCTCTCTTTGTCTTCAGCTTTAACTTTGCCATATTTGCCTCCTGTGAATTTACTTTTTAGGGCTTAAAACCACTGCCATATTTCTTCCTTCAACCTTTGCAGACTTATCTACAATCGCGATATCGGAAAGCTTCTCTCCAAAATCATCCAAAATATACTTGGATTGATTCATTCTGGACATCTCTCGTCCGCGAAAACGAAGGGCAATCTTCACCTTGTTTCCCTTTTCCAAGAACTTCCGAGCCGCTGCAAGCTTCGTATTCAAATCATTGGTATCAATGTTCGGTGTCATACGAATCTCTTTTAATTCTGTAGTATGCTGGTTCTTTCTGGCCTCTTTTTCCTTGCGTAAAAGTTCATAACGATACTTTCCATAGTCCGCAATACGCACTACGGGGGGAGTTGCCGTCGCCGCAATCTTAATGAGGTCTAAATCCGCATCCTTTGCCAGCTGCTGTGCCTCTCGAACAGGCATAACACCAAGCTGTTCTCCTTCTGCACCGATAACTCTGACTTCTTTGTCCCTTATCTGCTCGTTAATTTCCAGTTCCGCATTCTTTTTAGCTGCCATAAGCTCCTCTCTGCAATACAATCTTCGGTTTCGATGAATGATACTCACTCACCTTAGTGCTCTGCTATAAATAACATTTCCACAAAAAATATGGTGGATTGAAAGCCAATCCACCATTGAAAATATACAGAGTAAATAATCAATTTTAACCCGGGTCAGCTTTCTGCCGAGGTGAGGTGGATACCTACTTTCCTGTCATAAGACTGTGATATTCTAACAAGAAAAGAAAGTCTTGTCAATTCTTTTCTTGCCGGAAAATGAAAAATCACTTTCTATTTTCCTTCTCTATCTTCTACCTCTGTCTGCAATATCTTTTCTACCAAGTCAAGAAACTCTATTCTTCCATCCTTTGTTTCCGAAGAAAACGGAATCAGCATACATTCCTTGCTTGCTCCCAGCTTCTCTCGAATTTCTTTCAAGGCCTTTGCACGCTCAGAACGCTTTAGCTTATCCATCTTCGTGATGACTACAACGGGTTCATAACCGGTAGTGGATAAAATCCAAGAAAACATCTGTAAATCCTTCTCACTCGGAATTCGTCTTGCATCCAAGAGGAGAACCACTTCCTCTATATCCTCTCCGTTTTCCAGATAGCGACGGATCATTCTGTCCCACTTTTCCTGTTCTACAGGGCCTGTCTTTGCATAGCCGTAGCCCGGGAGATCCACGAGATAAAAGCTGTCATTGACACTGTAAAAGTTAATGGTCCTGGTCTTTCCCGGAGTGGATGAAGTTCTGGCAAAGGATTTTCTCTCCACCAGCGCATTGATAAATGAGGACTTTCCCACATTGGAACGACCGGCAAGAACAAACTCGGGTTTCCCTGTCTTAGGCAAAGTCGACTTCACTCCGCAAACAAAGGGAAGCTCCACAGAACGAATTATCATATTATCCTCTTTTCTTCGATGTTTTCTTCTCTTTTAAGCTTTCCTTATTGCTCGCCTGAAAAAGCTCATAGCTCTCTTTACGCTTTGTTTCATTTTTCGAAATGAGCGGTTTTGCACCATTCTCCACAACCTCTTTCGTGATTTCCACATCACTGATTTCTTCATCGGAAGGAATGTCATACATAATATCCGTCATCATCCCTTCCATGATAGAACGAAGTCCTCTGGCTCCCGTCTTTCTCTGTACTGCCTTTTCCGCAATAGCCGAGATTGCATCATCACTGAAGCTGAGATCCACACCGTCCATTTCAAAAAGCTTCTGGTACTGCTTAACCAAAGCATTCTTCGGAATGGTTAGTATACGCTTAAGACTTTCCGTGTCATGGCTGGAAAGCTCCACATCAATCGGAACACGGCCGATAAACTCCGGAATCAGACCGAACTTGGTAAGGTCCTCCGGCTGTACCTGTTTTAAAACATCGTCATAATTGTCCCGGTTCTTTTCTACGATTTCCGCACCGAAGCCGATGGATCCGGAAGCAATTCTCTTCTCAATGATGTGCTCCAGGCCGTCAAAGGCTCCTCCGCAGATAAAGAGAATATTCGTTGTATCAATCTGAATAAGCTCCTGCTGAGGATGCTTTCGTCCTCCTTGAGGCGGAACGGACGCTACAGTTCCCTCCAGTATTTTAAGAAGTGCCTGCTGTACTCCCTCTCCGGAAACATCACGGGTAATGGAAACATTTTCCGACTTCTTCGTAATCTTATCGATTTCGTCAATATAAATGATACCGATTTCCGCACGAGCCACATCATAGTCCGCAGCCTGAATCAGTTTTAAAAGAATATTCTCAACATCCTCTCCTACATAGCCCGCTTCTGTTAAAGCCGTTGCATCGGCAATGGCAAAGGGTACACCCAAAATTTTAGCCAAGGTTTGCGCAAGGTAGGTCTTACCTGTTCCTGTCGGACCAATCATCAGGATATTGGACTTTTGCACATCGATATCTCTGACCTTCGACATAATTCGCTTATAGTGATTGTATACCGCAACGGAAAGAACCTTTTTAGCTTCTTCCTGTCCGATAACATACTCATCTAAAAATTCCTTGATTTCCTTGGGCTTTAGAAGATGCAAATCCGTTACATCCGTACCCGAAGCATCCCTTCCCATTTCCTCATCAAATATTTCCTGACAAAGTTCCACACACTCATCACAAATATAGGTATTATTCAGGCCGGCAATCATTTTCCGAACCTGCTTGGACGACTTCCCGCAAAAGGAACATCTTACCTTATCATCCGGTTTCATAGCCATATTTTACTTTTTCTCCTTGGAATCTTCACTCATACTGCGCTTCTCAAAAATATGATCCACGAGGCCATATTCCAATGCCTGCTCTGCAGTCATCCAGTAATCTCTTTCCGTATCCGCCATCACCTTCTCAAATGGCTGATTACAGTTTTCCGCCAAAATCTTCGCCAAGTTCTTCTTGGTCCTTAATATCCATTCTGCGGTAATCTGTATCTCCGTTGCCTGTCCATGCGCTCCGCCGGAAGGCTGGTGAATCATAACCTCTGCGTTCGGAAGAATCATTCTTTTCCCCTTTGTACCGCCCGCGAGAAGAAAAGCTCCCATGGATGCAGCCATACCGACACAAATGGTTGACACATCACACTTGATATACTGCATAGTGTCGTAAATCCCCATGCCTGCCGTTACAGAACCGCCCGGGGAATTGATATAGAGGGAAATATCCTTGTCCGGATCCTCCGACTCCAAAAAGAGAAGCTGGGCAATGACCAGCGATGCCGTATCACTGTTCACCTCGTCTCCCAGAAATACAATACGCTCGTTTAAGAGCCTGGAGAAAATGTCATAAGAACGCTCTCCTCTACTGGTAGACTGAATTACATAGGGTATTGTGG
>CAUTEL010000177.1:0-3778 GCA_963537185.1 uncultured Oribacterium sp.
CTTTTAAATGTAAAATGTGTTTGTAACAGAAATAACTGAGAGACCTGTTGAGGCAATGTGCGAACAAGGAGTGCAACTATAGCCCGATAGAAATGCAAGAAAGCGGAAAGCTGGAATTTAAAACGGATATTTCTACTGCATTTTTAAACACGATGAGTGCATAGCTAACTGTAATGGTACTCAGCACTGCAATACAGCATACAATCCCTCCTTTAGCAAAACCTGCCTTTTTCCATCTCATAAATATCTTCTGCTAATGACATAGTGGATTGTCGATGGGAGACCAGCACCACGGTCTTGCCTTTCTTTTCCTTTAGTTCTTTTGCTAAAGATTGCAAAATAATTCCTTCATTTAAAACGTCCAGATTACTGGTGGGTTCGTCCAAAAGCAGTAAGTCCGCATCATGCAAGAAGGCTCTGGCAAGTCCGATTCGTTGCTTTTCTCCATCGGAGAGGGTATCCCCCAGTTCTCCTACATTGCTTTCGTAGCCTTTTGGCAGGCTTACTATAAAGTTATGAATACCGGCTTTTTTAGCTGCTTCTTCAATTTCTGCTTGGTCGGCATTATCCTTCGCCAGTGCAATATTTTTTCTGATGGTATCGTGGAAGAGGATGGTATCCTGGGTGACATAGCCGGTGACTTTCCGGAGGCAGGAAGTATTGATTTCCCTAATATCCGTTCCGGAAAGCAGGATTTTTCCCTGTCTTACATCCCAGAAACGCATCAGAAGCTTTAAGAGCGTAGACTTTCCGGAGCCGCTGACCCCGTGGATGCCTAAAACCTTACCCTTAGGAATCTCTAAGGAAACGTCTCTGAGGATTTGTTCTTCTTGGTAGGAAAATGCCACATTTTCCACGCTTGCCCCTGCAAAGTCTACTTCTGCACCTTGGGTAAGTTCTTCTACCGCCGGCTTCTCTTCCAGAAGGGATAGCACTCTTTCCCCGCAGGCCAAAGTCTGGTTCAGGGTATTGGAAAGGGAAGAGAGGGCAACAACCGGACCGAAGGAGCTCATCATGGCAAGGGTGGCAAGGATAACAGCGGAAAAAGACACAGAGTCTTTTTGGTAGAGGAAAAGCATCAAAAAGAACATACCCCAGGAAAAAATCTGGATAAACAGATTCGTTACTGCCCGCTGGGAGCCTTCGAAGGAACTGAGTTTTCTTTGATACTCGGCAAGGACTTTGGAACGTCTGTCCATTTCCGCAAGTTGCTTTTCACCCTGATCATACTGCAAAATCTCATCTAAGCCGTACAGGCTATCCAGTACAAAGTTGTTTAAGTCTCCCATTTCACTGCGGAGAGCCATTCCCGCGGATGCACTGCGCCTGCCGTTCCAAATCGGAAGGAGGACCGCTACCGTAAAATAGGCAAAAAACGCCAGCAAGGCAGCCAGGAGATGTTGTTTTCCGATGAAGAAAAGCATAATGAGGGAGGTAAGGAAGGCGATGGCAATAGGGGAAACGGTATGGGCAAAGAAAACCTCCAAAAGCTCAATGTCACCGGTAATCACGGAAATCAGGTTACCCTTTTCCTTCCCTTCCAGTTTGGCAGGACAGAGTTTCCGAAGTGCGGCAAAAACCCGGTGCCGGATCAGGGCAAGGATGCGGAAGGCAATATAATGGTTACAGTATTGCTCTCCATAGTGCAGGATTCCTCTGGCTATGGCAAAAAGAAGAAGCAAACGGAAAAGCGTCGGCCAGCCGATTTCGAGGGAGCAGAAAGCGTTTCCGGAAAGAGAAAGACTTTCCAGACTTTCCTTTCCGAATAGTTCAAAAATTCCCTTTAATACACCATAGCCGCCTAAAACGGTAAGAAAGATGGCACACAGAAAGCCTAAAACACCCAAGACAATTCCTGTAAGCATAATCCCGCTTAAAGGTTTTACCAGTACAATGAGCTTCCCCATAATAGCCAAATCCGAGCGCCTTCCGGGTAAGGTTGCTTTGTTATTCCTATTCTTCTTCATGGATTTTCTCCTCCTTTCTCTGTATTTCAGAAAAATGTTCTAATTCTTCCTGTTCCCGGAAGAGTTCTGCATAGCTTCCGTCTCGAGCCAGTAAGTCCTGATGCGTTCCGACTTCCGTAATAGAGCCGTTTTTCAGCATGCAAATAGAGTCGCTGTCCACCACGTTAGCCAGTCTGTGGGAAATCAGAAGAATGGTCTTTCGCTTTGCAAGCTCGTGGATGACCTGTAGGATCATTTCTTCACTTTCCGCATCAATGTTGGAAGTAGCTTCATCAAAGATATAAACAGGCGTATCGTGGAGTAGGGCTCTGGCCAGAGCCAGTCTTTGCCGTTGCCCGCCGGAAAGGTTGGAACCGTTGGAGAGTAGCTGCATATCCAATCCGCCCTGCGCCTTTATAAAGGAGAGAAGATTTACCTTTTGCAAGGCTTCCTCCATTTGCCGCTCTGTAGCGGAAGACTTTCCCATAAGAAGATTCTCCCGTACAGTTCCCTGAAAGAGCCAGCTCCTGTGTCCAATCAGGGTGATGTGAGACAGAAGACTTTGGGAAGAGAACTCCTTAAGCTCCTCTCCGTTTATCTTCACTGAACCCCGGTAGCCTTTATTTTTTCCCATAAGGATTCCGGCAATGGTGGATTTTCCGGAGCCGGATACACCGACCAGAGAAACGAAGGAGTGGGCAGGGATTTCTACATTTACAGAATGCAGGATTTGCCGGCTTTCTTCATAGGAAAAGCTGAGATTTTTTATGGAAATGTGCAGCTTTTCCGCTTCCAAAACTTTACTTCCTTCTTCTGCCTCCGGTAAATCCAGGAAGGCAAAGATCTTGTCGCTGGCTTTCATCCCGTTCATACCGATATGGAAAAAACTGCCTAAAAGGCGCATGGGCAAGAAGAATTCCGCCGCCAATAGAATAATGATAAAAACCCCGGAAATGCTGATGCTTCCTTCGGAAAAATGTTGAAGGGCGGAGAGGATACCGACGGCAGCACCTCCATAAGCAATGATGTCCATAATGGAGGTACTGTTTAACTACATGGAAAGGACTTTCATGGTGATTTTACGAAAACGTTCGGCTTCTCTGTCCATATCCTCCGCAGCGACCTGATCCGCCTGATAAATTTTCAAAGTGGTCATACCCTGTAATTTTTCCAAAAAGCTGTCGCCTAAGCCGTAGTAGATGGCAAAGTAATGTCCGAGCAATTTTTTTGCAACAAGCATTACCAGCATAATCACAATGGGAATCAGGGGTACTGCCAGAAGGAGCAGTAAGGCAGTTTGCAGTTCAATCCGGGATAAGATGAGAAATAGGGTAAGAGGAGCCAAAAGAGCATAAAAGAATTGGTTCAAGTAGCGTCCGAAATAGGTTTCCAGCTGTTCCACCCCTTCCCCTGCCATTTGCACAATCTCTGCGCTGTTTACCCTTTCTCTGTAGGAAGGACCTAAGGAAAGCATCTTCTGATAAATTTTATTTCTAAGGATACGTTTTACGTCCGAACTGGCATGGAAGCTTGCTTTTGTATAGAGGCGGTCGCAAAGAAAGCGAAAGCGAAGACCAAGGATTACCACTGTTAGAGGCAGCAGGATACTCTTTGGATTGAGACTATGCTTCCAGGTATTTTCCATAAGATGGGCGATGTTCCAGACAATCACTACCTGTGCAATAAGGGAAATCCACTGCCAAAAAATCTGATAGAGAATGTATTTTCCGGCTCCTTCCAAAAGTCGAATCAGTCGCATCTTAATGATGGTTTGCCCTCCTGCCTCTTATTTTCAATTTCTTCCGTTCTCATAAGGGAGTCCTTTCTCTCAC
>CAUTEL010000178.1:0-3766 GCA_963537185.1 uncultured Oribacterium sp.
GATGTCTTGTTTTAGACTCTTTATCTCCAATAGACAAATAAAGCTTTTCCGGCAGAATTTTCATCGTATTTTCTTTGCAAAATTCCTTGATCCCCGGAAACCACAGAGAGCCCGACATGCTGGCCACACGGGAAAAAACATCCGTCTTATACATGGCATACAATGCAAATAAGCCGGCTAAAGAATAGCCGGCTATACCCATAAAACTTGCCTTTCCGTGAATTCTTTCCGTAGCCCACGGTAAAATGGTAGACAGTAGGCATTCCAAATAGACATCCGCGCCTCCGGAAAAAGCCTCTCCGTCTTTCGAGAGCGCAGACGCATACCATGGGGACATCTCCCTCTGCCAGTCTGAAATGCCGATTGATAGAAAATGACACTCCGCTACATTCTGCTTCCGAAGCTCCTGATACACCGCCTCCCCCTCATCGGAAAAGCTGTGAAAAACAATCAGCGGGCAGTCCGCTTTCTCCGCCTGAAACAAGCTTAGTTTATGATCACACAAGGTAATTTCTTCTCTATGCATACGCTACCTCTCCCGGTTTCTTCCTGTTCACTTTTCTATCGTAGAACCACAGCACTATCTATTCCTTATTCTAATGAAGAATCACGACACTATCTATCCCTTATTCTTATGTAGAATCGCAGCACTATCTATTCCTTATTTTTAAACGAGCAGGTACGTATAAAATCCTTCACCTCTGCCCCTGCATCCAGATAGCGAAGCAAAATCTCCGCACAGGCATGACTGTCACTATCCGCCTGATGGTGGTCCAATGCAATTCCGAAATGCTCGCAAACCATATTTAACTTATGGCTCATATCGGGAAAGAGGCTTCTGCCCATTTTCACCGTGCAAAGGTAGCGGGCATAGGGCTTCCAGTCAATATCATAGTCCAAAAGGCAGTTTTTCAGCACATTCATATCAAAGGAAGCATTGTGCGCCACCAGCATTCCGTCGGAAAAAAGCGGTTCAATCTGCTGCCATAATTCCGGAAAGGTGGGCGCATCCTTGACACTGACCTTACTGATTCCGGTAAGCTTGACATTGAAATAATCAAAGTCCACCTCGGGATTCACAAGAGAATAGAATTCCTTACTGATTTTTCCTTCTTCCACCACGGTAATGCCGATCGCACTCATGCGGTTGTTTTTTCGGTTCGGTGTCTCCACATCAAAAACAATAAAGCGTGCCATGATAGTCTCCTCTACAAAAAACCGTTGTCTCTCGATTTTACTGGAGAAACAACGGTTTTCGCAAATGTTTTTTTCTTTTCGATATTCTATAAAAATCTTAAATACGGAAAGTCTTCGAGAATATAATTCCCTCCGCTTTTACAGCATTTTTCTTTTAAAAATCCACTTCTGTGTCATAGTAGCAGCACTTTAAGAGCTTTTCCATTTCCTCTACGCTCGGCTGACGAGGATTCGATCCCGTGCAAGCATCGGCAATCGCATTGACAGAAATATCATGCAGTCTCTCTAAGAAGACCTTCTCCGGAACAAATCCCTGCTCAGTCGGGTAAGAATCTGCACCGTAGTTCTTGATGCAATGCGGAATGTTCAGCTTGTCGTTTAGGCCTCTAACGTAGGTAATCAATGCCTTTACTTTATCATCATCACTGTGTCCGGAAAGGCCGATGACATCGGCAATCTTTGCATAACGCTTCTTTGCGGTTTCATCCTTCGCATTGAAGGCGATAACCTTCGGAAGATACATGGCATTTGCCGCACCGTGAATGATGTGTGCGCCTAAGTCTCCAAATACCGCACCGGTCTTATGTGCCATAGAGTGCACGATACCGAGAAGCGCATTGGAAAATGCCATTCCTGCAAGACACTGTGCATTATGCATTTCACTTCTGGCCTTCTTATCCTCATTATAGGAATCTACCAGGTTGTCCCGAATCATTTCAATCGCATGCAAAGCCAGAGGATCCGTATAGTCACAATTTGCGGTAGAAACATAGGCCTCAATAGCATGGGTTAAAGCATCCATTCCGGTGTGTGCCACGAGTTTCTTCGGCATGGTTTGCGCCAAAGCCGGGTCAACAATAGCCACATCCGGGGTGATTTCAAAATCCGCAATCGGATACTTAATTCCCTTCTTGTAGTCTGTAATAATAGAAAATGCGGTTACCTCGGTCGCTGTTCCGGAAGTGGAAGAAATCGCACAGAACTTTGCCTTGTTTCGAAGTGTCGGAATACCGAATACCTTACACATATCTTCAAAAGTGCACTCCGGATGCTCATACTTAATCCACATAGCCTTAGCCGCATCAATGGGAGAACCTCCACCGATTGCCACAATCCAATCCGGTCCGAAGTCCTGCATCTCCTTCGCACCCTTCATTACGGTATCTACGGAAGGATCGGACTCAATCCCTTCAAAAAGCTTTACTTCCATGCCGGCTTCCTGTAAGTACTGTACTACTCTGTCCAAAAAGCCGAAACGCTTCATCGATCCGCCACCCACGCAGACAAAAGCTTTCTTTCCTTTGAAAGCCTTCAAGGCCTCCAAAGCATTTTCTCCATGATAAATGTCTCTTGGTAAAGTAAATCTCATCTCCTGCCTCCTTAATAGACCATACAAGCTTTTACTGCCCCCAATAATACACTGTTCTTTTTAAATGTCAATATTTTAACAATATTATTTTTTAATTAGATTGTATGCCTCTATTTCTTAGTGTATATTTTTAAAGCTAAAAAGAAAGAATTAAGAAAGAAACCTATTTTCTGGATTCGGAGGAATGGTAAGCAATGAAAGTCTTCCATAATATTTTTGTTCTATTGCTTTATGGCGCGAGCCTAATCAGTGGCGGAGCCTTTTTCTACCGACTGCTCAAGGAAAGACGGTCCATGTGGATTGGCACGCTCTTAAGCCTCTTCCTCCAGATCCTTTTCTTCTCCTCCGTTTTTACCGTATTTACCTATTCTCAGGAAATCCAAAGAAGCAACTTTTTGTCTTTAGCCTTCTCTATAGGACTTTTTTTCTTTATCTTCTTTTTCCCGCGAATCACTTTTTTCCGTGGAATTCCTTTTTTGGAAGCGCTTTTTATTGTGCTTGTTCTCAGTCTTTCTTACCTTCTGTTTTTGGCTGCCATGTACGCCTTTTCATCCGTATTGAACCTGATACACCTTCGGGAAAATCAAAATTTCCGCTATATCATTGTACTTGGCTGCGGAATTCTAGGGGAGAAAATGACACCCCTCCTTCGGAATCGTGTAGATAAAGGTATTTCTCTGCTAAAGAAAAATCCTCCATTGCTATCGTGACAACCTCTTATCATGTATTCCGCGCCCTGATTCTTGCCAAGAAGCTTCATATTCCCTGCAAGGGCTTTGGCGGAAAAACCAAATGCTACTTTACTTTAAATGCGATTTTAAGAGAGTTTATCGCCTATCTTAAAATCAGCTATCGTACCCACCTAAAGGTTCTCACGATTCTGAACGGGCTGGCAGTATTCATTTACTACGTTAGCAGATACCGCTTTTAATTTCGAGCAGAACACTGACAACAGAATTAACATTATTCCTGTTCTTGAAAATATCTCCTATATACATGCAAAATCTCTATTCTTTATTATCTTTACACTGTTTAGATTTTGCGTTATTATCTAAGCATTGTAAAGATAAAATCAGAAAGGAGTTAATCTTGAAATCCGATACATACCATCATGGGAATTTAAAAGAAGAATTAGTAGAAAAAGGCCTGGCCTATATCGATCAATATGGTCTGGAAGCCCTTTCTATCCGTAAACTTGCA
>CAUTEL010000179.1:0-3743 GCA_963537185.1 uncultured Oribacterium sp.
ATATAAAACTCGTAAAGGAGGGCTATTTTGGAATACTACTATGCGGTAAAAAAGGGAAGACAGCCCGGAATCGATCTAAACTGGGAGGACTGTAAAAAACAGGTTCACGGCTTCCCCGGTGCCATTTATAAAAAATGGAAAACTAGAAAAGATGCGGAAAACTATATGAATGATAAGAGTAGCTCCGAGATTCTGCGCTCTCTCTTGGAGAGGGAATCTCTTGGCGAAGATAAGCAGAAGGAAGAGTTATTCCGATATTTTGACACGGATGCTCTCGCCTTTGTAGACGGAAGTTACCAAAAAGAAACAAAGGTCTATGGCTATGGTGTCGTTTTCATAGAAAGATGCGGAGCGCTTTCCAAGCATAAAGATTCCGGAAAAGAGGAAGCTTATACCGAAATGCGAAATGTCTCCGGGGAGATTCTGGGCGCAAAGCGCGCCGTGGAGCTTGCCATTGAAAAGGGACTGTCCTCCATTACCATTTTTCATGATTATCAGGGAATTTCCTCCTGGGCAAATGGCGAATGGAAGTGCAATAAAGAGAAGACCATGGAGTATCGTAACTTTATGAAGGAAGCGGAGAACAGAATTAAAACGAAGTTTTTTAAGGTTCCGGCCCATAGCGGTATTTATTTTAATGAAATGGCAGATGCCTTAGCAAAGGAAGCCGCGGGCATAGAAAGTTCCGCCAAGTAGAATATATAGCTGAAAGCCTGCTTTATCCCGCTTTAATACAGGACAAAACAGGCTTTCTTTATTCATAATGAGTATCGCTCGCAAAGCGTACGATATCTCGTTTTTACAGCAGAATAATATTGTGCTTTTCGCACTCTTCTCGCATTTCTTCCGGCCAAATCGAGGCCTGTACCTCCCCTATATGCACTCGGTCAAGAAGCAACATACATAATCTGCTCTGTCCGATTCCTCCGCCAATCGTGAGCGGAAGCTTTCCTTCCAAAAGCATCTTATGATACGGAAGAGTCGCTCTGTCTTCTTTATGAGAAAGTGCAAGCTGTCTCCGTAAGGACTCCTCATTTACACGAATACCCATGGAGGAAATCTCTAAGGCACAATTCAGGGAATCAAACCAGAATAAAATATCGCCATTTAAATCCCAATCGTCATAATCAGGTGCTCTTCCGTCATGCGGCTCGCCGTTACTTAACTTGTCTCCTATTCTTTGAATGAAAACACAGCCATGCTCCTTACAGATGGCATTCTCTCTCTCTTTAGAGCTTAAGTTCGGATATTTCTGTAAAAGCTCTTCGGAATCGATAAAGAAAATATCTTCCGGAAGCTTCTTTACAGCCTGCGGATACTTATACCATACCTCATGCTCCATATGCTTTATGATACGGAAAATGTTCTGTACCGTTTCCCTAAGAGTCTTTTCATTCCGCTCTTCTTTGGAAATCACTCTCTCCCAGTCCCACTGGTCTACATAGACGCTATGCAGGTTGTCAAGCTCTTCATCTCTACGAATAGCATTCATATTGGTATAGAGACCTTCCCCTACCTTAAACTGATAGCGCTTTAAAGCAAGCCTTTTCCATTTCGCAAGAGAATGCACAACCTCCACCGTCTCCCCGGGCTTCCAAGCCACATCAAAAGAAACCGGTCTTTCCACACCGCTTAAATTGTCGTTTAAGCCGGAGCTCTTCTCTACAAATAAGGGGGCCGAAATACGGGATAGGTTCATTTCCTTCCCAAATTCCTTTTGAAAGGTATCTCGAATATACTTAATCGCCTCCTGCGTCTCTCTCACGGAAAGACGAGGGTCGTAATGTTCCGGAATTATCAGTGCCATCTTTCTCCTCCTTCAGTTCAGAAGCCCTTTTCACTTATGATAAGCTCTCGCCTTAAAGATAAAACAACAAGCTGTATATATAACGGCTTCCATAAAGATTTCAATAAGCACCAATTCTACTCCTCTTTCCCTCTGTCGTAAAGTAAAGAATACTTTTAACCCGGATATTTCAGAATACTCGACTTGCATTTAATATCATTCTAAGTACTTTTCCGCTTCTGTCTTTCTCCCCAAATCATAAAAATAGCCGTAAAGAAATTCCTTTTGCTTGTGACTAAGCGGGCAAAGATGGGTAACCATAAGCTGTTTTTTGCTGGGATTATGTAAAAGCAAATATCCTCTTCCGCTTAAAAAATCCCCGGCCCCAAGTACAGTCTGCGCAGAAAACGAACGATACAAGCCGATTTCCTGCAAAATATTTTCCGCCTCTTTTCCATGCTTTCCCCATGCCGTTTCATAAAATTCTCCAAGCGGAGAAAGCCAGCCTAATCTTTCTTCCATATCCGTCCTCCCGAACAAATACGATGAGCCCTTTTGCTTCTTCTTTTCCTGTATTTTATTGCTTGCCTATACTAAACCCGATAAATGCCAATTCCTCCCTGATTATAAAGCAGAAATTTCCGCCGTATTTCAAAATTGCCCGGCAAAATGATTTCTGCCGAGCAATATAAACTATATTATTTTTTATGACCACACTCGGAACAGAACTTCCCTTTGTTTCCTGTATGTCCACACTCAGGACAAGTCCAATCCTCTTCCTTTGCTGTACCGCACTCGGAACAGAACTTTCCAATATTGTGCTCATGTCCGCACTTTGCACAAGTCCAGTCTATAGCGGCTGCCGCAGCCTCCGGAGCCGTTGTTGCGGAATTTCCTGCAGGTGCGGCATTGTTTCCTGCGGGACTTCCCTGCGTTCCGTTTTGATTCGCCCCCATAGCATAGAGATTTCCGGCATTGAAGCCGCCTGCCTGGTTGGCAATATTCATTCCTGCAAAAGCCATCATGGGACCGGCACTTTCATTACTTGCCGCAGCACGCATAGCATCTGCCTGTGCGGAAGTAAGGTTTGCAGCCGCCATGGTCGGATTCCGGAATACAGCATTTTTCTGCAGTTCCTTAATCTTCTCCACATCTTCTTCAGGAGCAGTAATGGAACTTATACCGAATGCAGTGATTTCCAAGCCGTAATGTTCTCCCCAGCTCTTGGAAAGTAAATCATTCAAAATCTGTCCAATCTCATCTGTATGCGCGGTAATCTGATAATACCGCACACCGCTCTCGGCAATGCGAGCAAAAGCGGGCTGCAATTTGGTCAGGAGCTCTGAACGAAGCTGAGACTCTATCTCCGATTTCTTATAAGAGCTTTCCACATTTCCCGCAATATTTTTATAGAAAAGAATGGGATCCATCATACGGAAGCTAAACTCTCCATGCGCACGAAGGGCTATTTCCATATCGAGATCAATATTCTTATCGTATACACGAAACGGAATAGGATTCGCTGTACCGTACTTATTTCCCAATATCTCTTTAGTATTAAAATAGTAGATTCTCTGATCCTTTGCCGTATCTCCGCCAAAAGCAAAACGCTTCACAAAGGTCTTGAAGCTGTTTACAAGGTTTTCACCTAAATTGCCGTAGAAAATACTGGGCTCTGTGGAACTGTCAAAAACGAACTCACCGGGTTCCGCACAAACCTCCACGATAGCACCCTGTTCCACAATAATCATGCACTGTCCATCATTTACGGCAATGAGAGCACCATTGGAAATGATATTCTCCGCCCCCTTCGTGTTGGAACTCCTATCGCTGATTCTCTTCTCCCCTTTTACAATCAGGGTATCGTTATCTAACGAACTGCAATAAAAATACTCTCTCCACTGGTCGCCCATCAAGGTGCTTACAGCAGCACCCGCAGCTCTTACTAATCCCATAG
>CAUTEL010000180.1:0-3722 GCA_963537185.1 uncultured Oribacterium sp.
GGATAAAATAAAATCGTACGAAAATGGAAATGGCGCTTTCTATATCTTTTCTCGGCTTTGTGATAATGTATATAGAAAATAATGAAAGGAATACATCATGAAAATTCATAAGCCCACCATCATCAGTCTTTCCATCATTGCCATTGTTTATCTTGTGATGAGTCGGAATGGAGAAAATATCCTTACTGAAGATAAACAGACTTCCACAAAAGTGCAGAACATACAGGCAAAGTCCGATGTGAAGGATACTGTAAAAGACCAAAAGCAATCCGCTGAAAAAGAGAACGCGGAAGACAATACGGCGCAAGGTAAGGAGCCCGGTGTCAAGCAGAATAATGCCGCAGCCAATCTAAAAACAGTGTACGCCTCCTACTTAGCCCTCTTAAAAGAAAAGCAAGAGGATATCGAAGCCTATACCTGGCAACAATATGAAGAGGATCAGAACGGCATGTCTCTTCAGCTTGAGACAAAGGGCATTTCCCTAGCTGATGTTTACGGAGACAGCACACCCGAGTTACTTTTTATTGACGCAGAGGAAAATAACGGCGAAGGAACTGCCGTTCGCGCGAGTCTCCACATTTACAGCTTTCAAAACGGAAAGCCTGTGGAAATTGCAAAAAAGGAGAATCTGGATTATCAGGTGGGCGGCGGTGCCGTGTACGACATTTTCCTTACGGAAAAGAATAAACGCCTCTATCTTAGCCAAATCGAATTTGATGCAAAGATAAGTGAAGTGCTTTACCTTCTTCCTGCATCCGGCAGCTTCCCCTTGGAATGGGACAGGCAGGCAAGCTACAGCTACGATCCGGAGAAGAAAATGGAAAATGACGAAACTTCTCCTAAGCGTTCCGATGAAGAATTTATCCTCTATGATAAGCCTGTAGAAAAGGCGGACTACTACGCCTTTAAAAAAAGAATCGAGGAAGAAATGCCGAAAAGCTTAATCAGTAACTTCGTCGGGGAGCAGAAAAAGAGACTTCCGCCATGAGCTACAGTGAGGCCATTTCTTTTTTGGAAAAGCAAATGCAAGAATAGAATCGCCTTGAAATCAAGGCTTTGCAACCCTCGGTTGTCAAATTGACAAGCTCGCTTTCTTCTCTGCAACCGGGATTTTCGCTAGTATGGGAGCTGTAAAGACGGAATGAGCAAGAGCATTTTCCAAAGCGAAGATTCTTTCCTATCTTATAGAATACACTCGTCACAAAAAGGCAGACGCAAAAAAGCTATTAAGAAGAAAGTGCAGCGGCTCGAACACAGCATCATAAAAGGAGTAGAGTATGATACTTGCAGACAAGATTATTGAATTAAGAAAGAAAAATGGCTGGTCTCAGGAGGACCTTGCAGAGAAGCTGGAGGTCAGCAGACAGTCCATTTCCAAATGGGAAGGCGCCCAGTCCGTTCCGGATATGAATAAGATTTTAAAGTTGTCCGAGGTCTTTTCCGTAAGCACGGATTATCTCTTAAAGGATGAGATAGGGCCGGACGCTTTAGAGGATGCCCCGAAAGTCGATACGGATTCTTCCTTGAAGGAAGTGCCCGTTTCCATGGAAGAAGCCCATGCCTTTCTCGCGCACAAGAATCAAGCCGCTTCTCAAATTGCCTTAGGCGTATTACTTTGTATCCTTTCCCCTACCCTTTTGATTGCTTTAGCTACCCTTCAGGAAAGTGCCCGTATTCCCCTCTCCGAGGAAAAAGCTGTCGGTATCGGCGTACTCTTCCTTTTTCTTCTGGTAGGAGTCGGGGTAGCCTTATTTATCAAGAGTTCTATTGAAGGGGGGCGTTTCCACTATATGGAGAAAGAGCTTTTGAATACCGCTTACGGGGTAAACGGTATGGTACAGGAGAAAAAATCCCGTTTTCAGGGGACCTATACTTCTCAGATGATTTTAGGTATTTTTCTTTGCATCATTGCCGTAAGTCCCATCTTCATCAGTATGATTCTCTACGGAGAAGATGATCTCCATACCGCTCTTGCCGTGCCTTTCCTTCTGCTTTTTGTGGCCATTGGCGTATTTCTGATTGTCAAAACGAATATTATTTGGGATGCCATGAATATGCTTTTAGAGCAGGGAGATTATAGAAGGGAGAAAAAGATGGATGAGCATAAAAATGAAACCGTCGGGCAAATATACTGGTGCTTGGTAACCGCTATCTATCTTGGCTACAGTTTTATTACCCGTCGCTGGGACATTAGCTGGATTGTGTGGCCTGTAGCCGGAGTGGGCTACGGTGCAATACGCGGCATTGTCAATTCCTTTAGAACAAAGATTTAGTTTCCCTGTACCTAAAAATGAGATATCGCTTGTAAAGCCTGCGATATCTCATTTAGCTTTCTATGTTTTTTAGTATTCGTAACTTAAGAGGAAGTCCACCAAATGAACAATCTTTACTCCATTCAAATTTCCTCCTGCAAGTTCATCCAGTGTTACCACATACTTAGGATAATGGTCCTTCAATTCCAAGAGATTGGCAAGCTCCCGGTCTGAATCCTCCGGTAAAGTACGGCATACCTGTACATAGATTCGTTCATCCCTCTTTACTGCGACAAAATCTATTTCCTTCGTCTCATTTTTCCCTATATATACATCATATCCTCTTCTTCTAAGTTCAAAATACACCAGGTTTTCCAGCATGGCAGCAATAGATTTTGGATTAAATCCCATGATGCAGTATTTCAAAGAAGGATCCGCAAGATAAAATTTTTCCTGTGTTTTTAAAACGGATTTCCCCTGCAAATCATACCTCTGACATCGGTAGATAATAAAGGCTTTTTCCAGAAACGCTAAGTAATTGTATATCAGCTCAATAGATAAGGAGCGCCCCTCACTTTTTAAAAACTTTGCAATGGCATTTGCAGAAAAGGTTTTGCCCACATTTTCCACAACAAATTTAACAACCCGGTGAAACAAATCAAAGTTTGTAATATGGTATCTTCTTGTAATATCATTGCTGATAACGGATGTATAGATCCCTTCCACTATCTGATAGGCTGATTTTTCATCAAATTGACTGCGAGCAACAAGAGGAAATCCCCCCATGCGAAGGTATTCCGTAAATATTTCTTTTTTGGAGCGAGAGTCCTCTTTTTTAAAGTCCAAATATTCCGCAAAAGAAAGGGTATAAACCGGTATAGAGACATATCGTCCTGTCAGATAGCTGGAGATTTCAGAAGAAAGCAGCTTGGAATTCGATCCCGTCACATAAATATCTGTATTTTCTTCTTCCAAAAGATGGTTCACCGCTTTTTCCCAGTTATTTACTTCCTGTACCTCATCCAGTAAAAGGTAATACCGTTCCTTATCTTTCATTCGCTTTTTGATGCTATGGAGCATATCCTGACTGCTCATTTCTTCGTCCAGGCTTTCTATAGTGTATCGCAAGCTGATAATATGGTCTTCTTTTATTCCGCTTTCCAGAAAATCTTCTTTCAGCATTTCCAGAATGGTGGATTTTCCGCATCGACGAATCCCCACCAGAATCTTTACCAACGGAATATCTTTATACTTTTTCAATACCTGTAAATATTGCGGGCGAGGCACTCTATCTTTTTCTTCCATATCTTCTTTGCTCCTATATGCTGTTACGCTATTTTCCTATTTGCTTGCCTAATGGCTTAACTATTTAGTTATTTAGGAATTCAGCCATTTGCTCTATGATATCCAGATGCATCTGTGTTACGCTTTATGCACTTTCAAGTGCTATACTTTTGATTTATATTATAT
>CAUTEL010000181.1:0-3699 GCA_963537185.1 uncultured Oribacterium sp.
GATTTGGCAAGAGAACATATGAGGGCGGAGGGGAATACCGACCAATGGAAAAAATATCCGAATGAAGAAAATGCTTTAGAAGATTTTAGAAAAAAAGCTCTTTATGTCATGGAAGAGGATGAGATAGTGGCTGTTTTCACCTTTTTTATAGGAGAAGAGAAAAACTATCAGAAGATAGAAAGAGGAGCCTGGAGAAGCTCGAAACCTTGCGGAACCATACATAGAGTGGCTTCCTCGGGAAAAAGCAGGGGGATTACGAAAAGCTGTTTTTCTTATTGTCTGGAGCAAATTTCCTATCTTCGAATTGATACACATGAGAAAAATATTTCCATGCAAGCCGCTTTGAAAAGCTTCGGCTTTCAGTATTGCGGGGTGGTGCATGTAGAGGACGGGAGCAGTCGTCTGGCTTTTGACTATATTCCGGGAGAATAAGTGCCGATTTTTTGAGAGTGCTTTATAGGAGAAAATTATGTTTATAGTGAAGAGCCTATTTTTGGGAATAGGCCTTGCCATGGATGCTGTTGCGGTTTCCATGGCGAGCGGTTTACAAAATCCGAATATGAAAGAAGAAAGAAAGCTGAATATTGCTTCCGCTTTCGGTTTTTTTCAGTTTTTTATGCCTATATTGGGGTACTTTTTATTGAAAAGCTTTACGGAATTCATGCCGCGTCTTTTGAAATATCTGTCTCCGCTTTCCACACTGATTCTTTGCTATCTTGGCTTAAGAATGCTCATTTGCGGGATTCGAAAGAAAAAAAACAAGGAGGTGGAGGAAGTATCGGAAAACTTGCTGTTTCAGGCGGTGGGAACCTCTGTAGATGCCCTCTCTCTTGGCTTTACTTTTTCTCTCTATAGTGCTCCAAAGGTATTTCTATCTTCAAGTATCATCGGAATCGTGACTTTTATTCTATCCTATACGGCAATTCTTATAGGAAAGAAATTCGGAACAGTTTATGCGGGAAACGCGGATATTTTAGGAGGAATCGTTCTTTTTGCGGTTGCCATTCTCCTATAAAGAAGGGAAGAAAGCGGAGTGGAGAGCAGGGATTATCAGAAAAGCGGAGGGAGAAAAGAGGAGAAGCAGGGGGAGTTTGCTGAAAAACTTCTGAACTGGTTCGGAAAAAGAGGAAGGAGCCTTCCTTGGCGCGGAAAGAAAAATGCATATTATACCTGGCTTTCGGAGATTATGCTGCAACAGACAAGAGTGGAAGCGGTTAAAGGCTATTTTCATCGATTCATAGAGCGCTTTCCGGATATAGCGAGTCTTGCTTTGGCGAAAGAGGAAGAGGTTTTAAAACTTTGGGAAGGACTTGGCTATTATTCCAGGGCAAGAAATCTCCATAAAGGGGCAAAACTGATTATGGAACAATATGACGGGAAAATGCCCTCAGCTTATCCGGAAATCCGCTCCATTCCGGGAATAGGAGACTATACCGCAGCGGCGATTTCCTCTATCGTTTTTTTGGAGAAAATACCGGCAGTGGACGGAAATCTCCTTCGTATCTTTGCGCGCTGTAATTCTTATGGTGGAGATATTTTATCAAAGGAAGCAAGAGTTTTGGCCTTTCAGTATTTTAAAGAGAGAATGGACGAAAAGTTTCCCGGTGACTTTAATGAGGCATTAATGGATTTGGGGGCAACCGTTTGTGTTCCAAAGGGAAAGATTCTTTGCAACTCCTGTCCACTTTCTGCATTTTGCACGAGCTCAGAGGAAGGGAAGCCTGAAAATTATCCCCTGAAGAGGGAAAAGAAGGCCAGAAAGAAGGAACAGTACAGTATTTTCCTGATTCGTCAGGGAGAGAAAATCGTATTAAAGAAAAGGCCCAAGAAGGGCGTTTTGGCAGGCCTTTACGGCTTTTATCAGCTTTCCGGTTTTTTGACAAAGAAAGAAGCTTTAGAGGAGGTGCAAAAACTTGGCTTTATTCCACTTAAGCTTCGTGAGCTCGGGAAAGCAAGACATATTTTCACGCATAAGGAATGGGAGATGATAGGCTACGAAGTTCTGTGCGGAGAATTTCCGCTTTGTAAAGAGTTAAGAGAGGAAGCCGAGCTTTTTACCAAGGAGGAAATAGAATCGGAACTGAGTATACCCTCCGCATTTTCCTATTACAAGGAGTTTATCTAAGCAATTTAACTTCTTATACGGAATTTATCTAAGGAACTTCTATAAGTTTCGTATACATCGGCTTGCCTTGGATTTTCTTATTTTTAACGAATGAAGAGTTGTGGAGGAGACGCATGGCCGCTCAGTTTAAATACATTGACCTATACAAGACTTTGAGAAAGGATATTGTGGACGGGCGCTATCGTTTTAAAGAAAAAATGCCGTCCAAGCGTTTGCTTGCCTCATCTATGGGAATTTCTTTACTTACAGTGGAGCACAGCTATGCTCTTCTTGTGGAGGAAGGCTATATTGAGGGGAGAGAGCGAAGCGGCTACTATGTCTCGTACCGAGACGGGCTGTTATTTCCGGTGGAGGAGCAGGAGGAGCTTCCGCTAAAGGCTTATTTTCAAAGCAAAGATAAAGAGGAAATGGGCTACTCCGTGATTGCAAAAACGGTTAGGAAGGTTCTTTCCAAGTATGGAGAAGAGATTTTAAGCCCCTCCGAAAGCAGGGGGAAATCTTTTCTAAGAAAAGCGTTGAAGGAATATCTTAGGAGGGCGCGAGGAATTTTCGTAGAGGAGCGACAGATTCTGATTGGATCCGGCGCTGAACAGCTTTACACGCTACTGGTTCAAATTCTCGGTAGAGAAGAGAGCTTTGCGGTGGAGTTTCCGTCCTATGAGAAAATGCAAAAAATATATCAAGCAAACGGAATTCGCTTGGAATTTTTGGAAATGGGCAAAAACGGTATTCATAGCTCTGCCTTGCAAATGGCAAAAAGCAAGGTCTTGCATGTTACGCCATTTCACAGCTTTCCGACCGGGGTCACGGCGACCGCTTCTAAAAGGAAAGAGTATTTGGACTATGCCAAACGAAATCAGGCTTATATTATAGAGGATGATTACGATTCTGAATTTTCCGCTCTCGGAAAGCCCGAGGACAGTCTTTTCAGTATGGATAATAGAGAATCGGTATACTATATCAACAGTTTTTCCAAAACGATAGGCCCTGCCTTTAGAATGGCCTATCTTTTACTTCCTGCTAAAAGAGCTGAGGAGGATCTCAAAAAAATTTCTTTTTACAGCTGCTCCGTTCCCGTTTTGGAACAATGTATTCTCACGGAGCTTTTGCAAAGCGGAGAGTTTGAGCGTCATATTAATCGTATTAAAAGGAGGAGGAGAAATCGTGCGGAAGAGTAAAAATAAAGCGGCAGAGGTGTTGGGGAAAAATTCGGCTCTTCTTTTTCTTTTGGGAATTTCCATATTTTTTGCGGATCAAGCAGTGAAAAGGAAAATCAATAGGGAGAAGCCGGAGACTTTCCCACGGCCTGTGAAGGGCACAAGAGGATTTATTGAGCTTCGAAAAGCGGAGAATCCCGGATTCAGTATGGGGAAGGGGGGAAAATATCCCGGACTTGTTCGCTTGGGCTCCGTTTTGGCAATGCTGTTTCTCTTTTTTTCTTTACCCTATTTGAGCTATACTGCAGGCGGAACATATTTTTTACAAAACTATGGAGCGGCAATTATAATGGGCGGCGCCATGTCCAATACTTTTGACCGTTTGTGTAGGGGGAAGGTTACGGACTACCTTTATAT
>CAUTEL010000182.1:0-3610 GCA_963537185.1 uncultured Oribacterium sp.
GGCTAGGAGAAAAAGCAAAAAAGGGAGAGATTTATTGTCTCGAAGGAGAGCTTGGAACAGGAAAGACGGTTTTTGCGAAGGGCTTTGCCAAGGGACTAGGGATAGAGGAAATAGTGGATTCTCCGACCTTTACCATTGTAAAAGAGTATCAGGGAAGAGAAAAGCTTTATCACTTTGATATTTATCGAATTGAGGATATTGAGGAACTGCAGGAAATCGGTTTTTCGGAAATGATTAGCGGGGATGCGGTTTGCCTTATCGAGTGGGCGAGTCAGATTGAGGAAGAAATTCCGGAAAATGCCAAGTGGATTACTATAGAAAAGGACTTGGAAAAAGGTTTCGATTATCGCAGGATTCGTATGGGAGAGAAAAAATGATCAGTTTAGGAATAGATGCTTCCGGAAAAGTAGCCGGTGTGGCCCTGGTTCGGGACGGAGAGCTCCTTGGAGAGCTTACACTTAGCCTCGGGCTCACGCACTCGGAAACCCTCCTTCCTGCCTGCATTTCTCTTTTGGAGCAGGCAAAGCTTTCTATCGAGGACATTGACCTGATTGCCTGCACGAAAGGGCCGGGTTCCTTTACAGGCTTACGCATTGCCGCCGCTACGGCAAAAGGTCTTGCCTTAGAAAGAAGGATTCCGATTCTCGGTATCAGCACCTTGGAGATGCTGAAGGAAAACTTAAGTTTTATCCCACTCCCTATTCATGTGATTTTGGACGCAAGAAGAGGACAAGTATATACGGGAAGCTACCTAGGAGAAACGCTTCTTCGGGAGGAACAGGCTTGTCCTCTCTCCGAGGTTCTGGAGTTCGCAAAGTCTTTAGAGGGGAGACAGATTTTCCTCGGTGACGGCGTGCTTCGCTATAAAGAAGAGATTTGTGCTGTTTTGGGGGAAGAAAGACTGATTTTTCCGGAGGGCTCTTCCCTTTTGCAAAGAGCTTCTTCCCTCACGCTTTTAGCGGAAAAGAAGTGGAATGCGGGCGAGAGAGAAGAATTCCATCTGGAATATTTACGAAAGCCGCAGGCGGAGCGCCAGAAAGAGGCGGGAGAACTGAGGGATTTTCAGATTATTGAGGAAGAGTGTGCGGAGAAAGTTGGCAAGACGGAAGATCGCTTAAGTGCCAAAAACTATCCGGTCTAGAGGAAATGTAGAGGAGGGAGAATGCTTTTTCGAGAAATGAAAGAATCGGATTTGGAAGAAATTCTCACTTTGGATAGGGAGATTTTTCGCACTATGGCATACAGCGAGCGGGATTTTCTCTATGCCATTTCCGGTAAATTTGATAAAGCATTGGTCCTTGTTGAGAAAGAAGAAATCGTAGCCTACGGCATTTTTCGCCTGCTCGGTACGGAAGCAGAGCTGGAGAGCATAGCGGTGAGAGAGGCGCATAGAGGTAAAGGTTATGGACGCCTTCTTCTGGAAGAATTTCTCCGTATTGGAAAAAAGGAAGGCGTAGAAAAGGTGTTTTTAGAGGTAAGAGAGGGCAATCTTCCGGGAAGAGGGCTGTATGAGGCACTGGGGTTTCAGAACTTCGGAAGACGGAAGGCTTACTACCGGGATCCTGTAGAGGATGCCCTTCTTATGGAAAGGATTATAGAGTAAATGTTGGAATTAAGTTTACTGGGAACCGGAGGTATGATGCCGCTTCCGAAGAGGTGGCTCACGAGCCTTATGGCGCGCTCAAACGGCTCCAGTCTTTTGATAGATTGCGGAGAGGGAACACAGATTGCCATGCGGGAAAAGGGGTGGAGCCCTTATCCGATTGATACGATTTGCTTCACGCACTACCATGCGGACCATATCTCGGGACTCCCGGGAATGCTTCTCAGCATGGGAAATGCGGAGCGAACAAAGCCGGTGCGTCTTATTGGGCCTAAAGGCTTACAGAGGGTGGTGGACGGCCTCAGGACAATTGCACCCGAACTGCCTTTTCCTCTGGAGTATGTGGAAATCACGGGAGAAGTGGAAAAGCTTCAGTCGGAGAGCTTTGTAATAGAAGCCTTCAAGGTGCAACACAGTATTCCCTGCTACGGCTATCGTCTTTCCATTCCGAGAAAAGGGAAATTTTCCGTGGAAAGAGCGAAAGAGCAGGAGATTCCTGTGCAGTGCTGGAACAGGCTGCAACACGGAGAAACTTTGGAATGGGAAGGAAGAGTTCTTCGTCCCGAAATGGTGATGGGAGAGGAACGAAAAGGAATTTCCGTAGTGTACTGCACGGATACAAGACCGATTGCGAGAATTTCCGAGATGGCCAAGGGGGCGGACTTATTTATCTGCGAAGGGATGTACGGCGAAGAGGATAAGGCCGGCAATGCAAAAAAGCATAAGCACATGACCATGGAAGAGGCGGCAAAGCTCGGAAGAGAGGCGGAGCCGAAAGAGATGTGGCTTACCCACTATTCTCCGTCCGAGCTTTACCCTGAGCAATATAAGGATAAGTTCAAGGATATTTTCCCTGTGAAGTTTGCAAAGGACGGTTGGAGTCGGGAGATCCTTTTTGAAGATTAATTTTGGAGGAAAAAATGCAGGACATACTGCTTCTGGGAATAGAAACGAGTTGTGATGAGACTGCGGCAGCCGTCGTGAAAAACGGAAGAGAGGTGCTTTCCAATGTCATCTCTTCTCAGGTGGCACTTCATGCGGAATTCGGCGGGGTAGTGCCCGAAATTGCCTCACGAAATCACCTGGAGAAAATAGACGAGGTTATTCGGCTTGCGGTGAAAGAGGCGGGGATCGGATTTTCCGACTTGTCGGGAATTTCCGTCACGGTGGGCCCGGGGCTTGTCGGGGCGCTTCTTGTCGGTGTTTCCGAGGCAAAGGCCCTCTCCTATGCGCTTAAAAAACCGCTCATTCCCGTGCATCATATTGAAGGGCATATTGCGGCAAATTATATTTCTCATGCGGATTGTAAGCCGCCCTTTGTATGCCTTGTGGCAAGCGGAGGACACAGCCATTTGCTCCTTGTGGAGGATTACGGGAAGATTAAAATCTATGGAAGAACGAGAGATGATGCTGCGGGAGAAGCCTTTGACAAGGTGGCTCGTGCGGTAGGACTGGGGTATCCCGGCGGACCGAAGCTCGAAAAGATGGCGAAGGAGGGAAATCCCGAGGCCTTTCATTTTCCGACGGCGAAAATGGAAGACTCTCCCTATGACTTCAGCTTTTCCGGTGTAAAATCAGCAGTTTTAAATGAGATGAACAGGAAGAAGATGCTTTCCGAGGAAGTGCATGTGGCGGACCTCTGTGCTTCTTTTCAGGAAAATGTGACCGAGGTGCTTTCGGAAAAGGCTATTCTCCTCTGTAAAGATCTCGGTGTTTCCCGTTTGGCCATTGCCGGCGGTGTTTCCGCAAACGGAAAGCTTCGTGAGAAGATGCAGGAAAAGGCGGAAAAGGAAGGGATTTCCTTTTATTCACCGAAAAATATTCTCTGCACCGACAATGCGGCCATGATTGCGGCAGCAGGATACTATGAGTGGCGAAACGGAAATTTTGCCGACTATTCGGTAAATGCCTACCCTTCCCTTTCTTTGACAGAGGGCTAAGCGGGCATAGGGGGCGGGGGGGAGGAAAGCCGTTCCGCAAAAAGAGATGCCTATACTGCCGTGCAAA
>CAUTEL010000183.1:0-3595 GCA_963537185.1 uncultured Oribacterium sp.
AATATAGGGCATGCATATAAGTTTCACGATGGAAATATAGGGAAAGAGAATGGTGTTCTTTCTCTTCCCCTATATATGGCGATGTTCTTATGAGTACTGATGGGCTGTAGCCTCGGTAAATCTTCCCTTTAAACGGTAAATGGTCTTATGTACGGCAGGCATGAGTAAGAGGGCGACAGTGATGACCGCTTCGATGCTGATGTAACTGATATTATAGGCGAAGGAGTACCAAACAGGAGTCATTCCTTCGGGGGTATAGGCGGCAAAAAACAAGAGACCCGATAAGAAAGCAAAGAAGAAACGGCCGAGGCAGGCGGCGAGATAGCCGATGTATAAGCCGTTCTTTTTCTTACTGAAAAATCCGGAAATACCAAGTGCGGAAAAGGCAAAGATATAATCTACCACGAACTGTGCAGGGCTGTAAAACTCAGGCTTTAAAAAGAAGCTGATTAAGCCGTAGGCAAAGCCGGAAAGCAGACCGTAGCCGGTTCCGAAGAAAAATCCGGGAAGGGTGGCAAAGAGCATGGAACATGCGGTGACGGAGCCTCCCATAGGGAGGGAAAATAGTTTTATCATCCCAAGAACCATGGACAGGGCAATACAAACGCCTGAAAAGGCTAACTTCTCTGTACTTTTTTTCATAAAAAAAACCTCCTTTACGCCAAAACGGCAGGGAGGGGCAAATCGTATAGCTTCCCTACGCCGGCATTATCCGGGTCAGGTTAAAGGGTCGGTTTTCACCTCTCAGCATACAGCGCCCCTAGCGACCTTCTTATATTAGGACGGATTCCTGTTTTCGTCAAGGGAAGACGGCATAAGAAAAATAAAGGAAGGCTATAAGACAAAAAAAGAGGTATCGACTACACTTTACTCGATACCTCAAGAATGCTTTTATTAATCGATTTCCGTAACAGCAGGGGAGAGCAAGTCCACCGTGTCCAGGCCCTCGTCCAGGGTGATAACACCGCTTGCGTTAACGGACCACTTGCTTCCGTCAGCGTCTCTATACTTCGTTCTGGACTTCATGACTCTTCCGGATTCATTAATTACATAGCTTCTACTTTGTCCGGGAAGAGTAATCTTTTGATAGTGAGAGCCTCTTTCCGCCTTCTGCAGGCGACCGTTAAAGTAAACATAGTCCTGCTTGATTCCCGTAATGCCTTTTCCGCTGTTATCGAAGAAACAGGTAATATTTTCACCTTCTCCGTCAATTAAGTTCATCTTTCCGGTTTTTACGGAGCTGTCATCCTTGTTCTTTCCGCAGTAATAGTAAGCTTCAGCGGCATTAGCGGAGGTTTTTCCCTTCTGGATACCGTATACGGGATTGCCCTTCTCATTAAAGAGATAGCGCTTGTCTCCGATACGCTGCACATCATAGACGGAACCGCTTCCTGCAGCGGGGTGTCCGTTATTTTTAAAATAGAACCACTCTACATTTCCGCTGGCAATTCCCGAGCTCTCCGCTTCGGGACCTACTGTTGCATACCAGCTTGCGGAAATACGCTGTCCCATCTTGAACTTTCCGTCAGTTTTATCGGCGAAGTAGGAATATCCCGCAATCTCCGGATTTCCGTCAGCGGTTCTTGCCCATCCGGTCACCATGATTCCGTTTTCATCGAAGCCGTAAGAGAGATTGTCAATGGTTTTTATCGCGATACGCTCATTCTTTGCATAGAGCTTTTCGCCCGTGCTTTGATTGAAGTAGAACCAATAATTATTGTTACTACTTTTTCTGCCATCTGCAGGGCTTACTCCTTCGGGAAGAGGCAGAAGTCTCCAACCGGTGAGCATTTTTCCGCTCGCAGGATCGCAGTAGTATCTGTCTTCCTCTACCCAACCGGTCTGCATCATGCCGTTTCCGTCAAAATAATAGTAATTATCTCCGATTTTTTGCCAACCGTCCTGTCTTAAACTACCGTTTGCGGTAGCATAGTACCACTCGGTTCGTCCGTTCTGTGTCATCTTAATCCAAGTATTTGTAGCAACAGTGCCGTTGTCGTTCTGATAAACCTGCTGACCGCGCTCGTTTGTTGTCCAGCCTGCCGCAAGCGCTGTTCCGGAAAATACGGAGGCTGCGGTCAAACTAAATAAAAGAGCTTTAAATCCCTTGTGCATGAATTGAATCCTTTCTCTTACGAACCCGAAAGTCCGCCGATTATATTTTCATAGGAAAATGACTTTAGGCTAAAGCCACGCTCCCTCATACTTGTTACTCTTAATACTATCTTTTCTTATAGGGAAAAACAATAAAGTTTTTCTGACAAAGAGCGGCAAATGCCTTACGATTCGGCTTTATGCCTTACGATTCGGCTTTTTCCCACCTTGCGGCGCAGCCACAGGGGAGCACCAGACCGTTTTCTTCTACAGGAAGCCCGATTTCATCGGAAGAGACCTTTCCGCTTCTCCCCTTTCCGATGAGTTCTTCCAGCATATACTGCATGACACCTGCCTGAAGCCCGGTTGTGTAGGAGTTTAAGAGGAAGAAGAGGGCATCCTTTTTTAGGATTTTCTCACTAAGCTTTAAGAAGGGGTAAATGCTGTCCTCGATTTTCCAGATTTCTCCTTTGGGGCCTCTTCCATAGGAAGGAGGGTCCATAATGATACCGTCATAGAGATTGCCTCTTCGGATTTCTCTTTCGACAAACTTGACGCAGTCGTCCACAAGATAACGAATGGGAGCACCGGCCAGTCCTGAGCCCTCCGCATTTTCCTTTGCCCAGGAAACCATGCCCTTCGATGCGTCCACATGGGTAAGCTCCGCACCGGCCTTTGCAGCGGCAAGGGTGGCGCCTCCGGTATAGGCAAAGAGATTTAAGACCTTAATCGGGCTTTTGTCTCCGCTCTTTTCTCTTCTTTCTTTTTCTTTTTTAATGAGGCGGTAAAACCATTCCCAGTTTACAGCCTGCTCCGGGAAGATGCCGGTGTGCTTAAAGGCAAAGGGCTTTAAATGGAAGTTCAGCCTGTCTTCTCCATTTTCCCCTAAGGGATAAGAAATCTGCCACTGCTTCGGAAGAGAGAAAAACTCCCAGTCTCCACCGCCTGCCTTGGAACGGTGATAATGGCCGTTCAGCTTTTTCCAGAGGGGATTTTTCTTTTCGCTCTGCCAAATGACCTGAGGATCCGGGCGGCATAGGATATACTTCCCCCATCTCTCGAGTTTTTCGCCTCTAGAGCAGTCAATGACCTCATAGTCTTTCCAGTTTTTTGCAACGAACATGAAAGCCCTCCTAACGATACTTTAATCTATATAATGCCCTTTGCAGGATAAGAGAATAAGGTTTAAGCCATTTCTCTGAATATCTTTAATCAGTTGATTAATGCGCCTAAGAGTTTTCTTGTCTTCTGTTTGCCAAGAAATATACTCTTCCAGCGCATTTTCTGTAAAAACCACCATCATTTGGCCATATCCTCAAGCTCTTCCATGCTTTTTGAGACCGTTCTTCCCTGATTTACTTGTTCTATAGAAGCATCAATTTTTGCTAGGTATTCACTATTTTTACGAATTCTTTCCAACTCATTATATTCCTTTTCGCTTAGGATAACCAGATTTTCATTACGAGGGCGAGAAATTAAGACTTTTTCACCGGTATGTACC
>CAUTEL010000184.1:0-3589 GCA_963537185.1 uncultured Oribacterium sp.
GTAAGGAAGTTGGCAAGATGGATCTGAATGATGCGATTTTCGCAGCACCGGTTCATGAGCACTTATTACACCTTGCAGTTGTGGCACAACTTGCCAATAAACGCCAAGGCACACAAAAGGCCTTAACTCGTTCGGAAGTTTCCGGAGGAGGAAGAAAGCCCTGGAGACAGAAGGGAACAGGTCATGCAAGACAGGGTTCCATTCGTGCTCCGCAGTGGAAGGGCGGTGGAGTAGTATTTGCTCCGACACCGAGAGATTACACCACTACCATGAACAAGAAAGAGAAGAGAGCTGCATTAAAGTCCGCATTATCCAATGCAGTGGCAGAGAATAAGCTGATTGTTGTGGATGAGATTCATTTCGATGAAATCAAGACCAAGAATTTCCAGAATATGCTGAATGCTTTAAATGTACAGAAGGCTTTCGTTCTTTTAGATGAAAATGATAAGAATACCGTGCTTTCCGCAAGAAACATCCAGGATGTAAAGACGGCTCAGGTAAACGAGTTAAATGTTTACGATGTTCTGAGATACGGCACTGTATTAGCTACTAAGGCGGCTCTTTTAAAGGTTGAGGAGGTATACGCATAATGGCTAACTTACAATATTTTGATATTATCCTTCGTCCTGTAGTAACAGAGAAGTCTATGGCTGACATGGCTGAGAAGAAGTACACTTTCTTGGTTCATCCTGAAGCAAACAAGGTTCAGATTAAAGAAGCTGTAGAGAAGATGTTCGAAGGAACAAAGGTAAAGGCTGTTAACACCATGAACCTTGACGGAAAGAAGAAGAGAAGAGGAATGGTATTCGGAAAGACAGCTAAGACTAAGAAGGCAATCGTTACGTTGACTGCTGAGTCTAAAGAAATCGAGATTTTCAGCGCACTGTAAATTGCTAAGAACTGCGTGAAAAAATTTCTCAATTATACGCAGAAAGAAGGAGAAAAAGGAAAATGGGTATTAAGACATATAAAGCTTATACACCGTCCAGAAGAAATATGACCGGTTCCGACTTCGCGGAAGTTACCAAGAAGACACCGGAAAAATCTCTTTTGGCAAAGAATAAGAAGACTGCCGGTAGAAATAACCAGGGTAAGATCACTGTTCGTCATCACGGTGGCGGAAACAAGCAGAAATACAGAATCATCGACTTTAAGAGAAACACTAAGGACGGCGTTGTGGCAACTGTTGTAGGTATCGAGTACGATCCAAACCGTTCTGCAAACATCGCACTTCTCTCTTATGCAGACGGATCTAAGGCATATATCCTTGCACCTAACGGTTTAACTGACGGAATGAAGGTTATGTCCGGGGCAGAGGCAGAGGCAAGAGTAGGAAACTGCTTACCATTGTCCGCTATTCCTGTAGGTTCCGAGATTCATGCTATCGAGTTAAAGCCCGGTAAGGGAGCACAGCTGGTTCGTTCTGCAGGAAATGCAGCACAGCTTATGGCAAGAGAAGGAAAGTACGCAACCTTAAGACTTCCTTCCGGAGAAATGAGAATGGTTCCCATCGAGTGCCGTGCAACCATCGGTGTAGTAGGTAACGGAGACCACAACCTCATCAATCTCGGTAAGGCAGGAAGAAAGCGTCACATGGGTATCCGCCCGACAGTTCGCGGATCCGTAATGAACCCTAACGACCACCCACACGGAGGTGGAGAAGGTAGAGCTCCTATCGGACGGAGCGGTCCTTGCACACCTTGGGGTAAGCCTGCACTTGGTTTGAAGACCAGAAACAAGAAGAAGCTTTCCAATAAGCTTATCGTAAGAAGACGTGATGGTAGAGCCATCAAATAATTGAGGAGGAGAAAGAAAAATGGCACGTTCTATTAAAAAAGGACCATTTGCAGATCAGAGTCTTTTAAAGGCTGTGGATGCACTGAATGCACAGAATCAAAAGACAGTAGTGAAAACTTGGTCTCGTCGTTCCACAATCTTCCCGTCATTTGTTGGACACACCATTGCGGTTCATGACGGAAGAAAGCATGTTCCTGTATATGTTACAGAGGACATGGTTGGACATAAGTTAGGCGAATTCGTTGCAACAAGAACTTACCGCGGACACCACGGTAACGGCGACGAAAGAAGAGGATAATCTGCATAATTGAAAGGAGGACATGAAAAATGTCAAAGGGTCATAGATCTCAGATTAAAAGAGAGAGAAATGCAAACAGCGATAAAAGACCTTCCGCTAAGCTTTCTTATGCTAGAGTATCTGTACAGAAAGCTTGCTTTGTTTTAGATGCTATTCGTGGCAAGGGATTGGAAGAGGCCTTAGGAATTGTAACTTACAACCCAAGATATGCTTCCACATTGGTTAAGAAACTTCTTGAGTCCGCAGCTGCAAATGCAGAGAACAATAACAATATGAACAGGGATACACTTTATGTTGCAGAGTGCTTCGCAAACTGCGCACCGACATTAAAGAGAATTCATCCCAGAGCACAGGGAAGAGCTTACAGAATCTTCAAGAGAAGCTCTCACATCACTGTTATTTTGGACGAAAGAAAGTAAAAGGAGGCAAGGAATGGGACAGAAAGTCAATCCGCACGGTATGAGAGTCGGTATCATTAAGGACTGGAATTCCAAATGGTACGCAGACAAGAAAAACTTTGCTGATACACTTATCGAAGATCATAAGATCAGAGAGTTTTTAAAGAAAAAACTGTATTCCGCAAATGTCTCTAAGATTGAAATCGAAAGAGCAGCTGAGGATAAGGTACGCGTAACGATTTACACTGCAAAGCCGGGTTATGTTATCGGTAAGGGCGGTGCAGAAATCGAGAAGTTAAAGAAAGAAGTACAGAAGTTCACCGATAAGAATATCTTTATTGATATCAAGGAAATCAAGAGACCGGATAGAGATGCACAGCTTGTAGCAGAGAGCATCGCACTGTCTCTGGAGAACCGTGTTTCTTTCCGTAGAGCATTGAAGCAGGCTATGAGTAGAACCATGAAGGCCGGCGCACTCGGAATCAAAGCTTCCGTAGGCGGGCGTCTTGGCGGTGCTGATATTGCAAGAAGGGAATTCTACAGCGAGGGAACAATTCCTCTTCAGACTCTTCGTGCAGACATCGACTATGGATTTGCAGAGGCTGATACAACCTATGGAAAATTAGGTGTAAAGGTTTGGATTTATAAGGGCGAGGTTCTTCCTGCCAAGAAAAATAAGGAAGGGAGCGAGAAATAACTATGTTAATGCCTAAGAGAACGAAATTCCGTAAGCAGATGCGTGGCAGAATGACCGGTAAGGCTTCTAGAGGAAATACAATCAGCCACGGAGAGTTCGGTATTGTTTCCATGGAACCTTGTTGGATCAGGTCCAATCAGATCGAGGCAGCCAGAGTTGCCCTTACAAGATACATTAAGCGTGGCGGTAAGGTTTGGATCGATATTTTCCCGGATAAGCCCGTTTCTGCTAAGCCGTTAGGAGTGCGTATGGGATCCGGAAAGGGTGCTACCGATTACTGGGTAGCTGTTATTAAGCCGGGCCGTGTTTTATTCGAGATTGCCGGTGTACCGGAGGAAATTGCAAGAGAGGCGCTTAGACTTGCTTCTCACAAGCTTCCCTGTAACTGCAAGATCGTCG
>CAUTEL010000185.1:0-3585 GCA_963537185.1 uncultured Oribacterium sp.
AAAGGGAAAGCCATTCTGCAAAGTCATTTGCAGATTTTGGCTTCTCTCGCTTTAAAACCGAATTGAAAAGCATCTTCTTCGTTTTCTTGATCTTAGCCGAAGTACAGGAAATTAAGACCGGATACAGAAGCTCCTCGGAGATATTTTCTATAAGAACCGGGGCAAAACGTTCTAAAAGCGGACTCTCCCCAAGCCCCAGTAAGGGAATAAGATTTTCCGCCCTATCAAGGAAATCCTTTTCTACACAGCCAAGCTTATCCAAAAGTTCAACCCATGCTTTTCTGTCCCCGGGTCTTTTCGCAATATACAGCGCATCAAAGATATACTCTTTTGCCGCTTCTTTACTAAGCAAATGCTTCTCTATGCCAAAGAAAAGCAAATCGGGAAAGGGGCCTGTTGCGGGCATGTTCAGGGAAATACCCTTTTCGATATGCTCTATAAATCTTCTGAGAATTTCTTCCTTCTCCAGCGTAAAGATATCATTGAAGAGATAATCCTTTTTTGCTCCCAGTAAAATCACTGCGGAAGCTGCTGCCCAGTCCTTCATATACTCCACAGATTCCGGAATAGGGAGATTCATCCTGTGCAACAGTTTCAGGCAGAGCATACCAAGGACGGACAGGGAATGCTCCCAGGCTCTCCTGTTCCCACTTTCTGCAGCGGAAATGAACTGGATTGCATAGTTCTCTCCCCTGTCCATAATTGCCTGAAGAGCAATTTCATCTCCCCGGCCTATCACATTTGCCGCCCTCTTCGCCTCCACACCGATTCGAACGGCAAAAACAGCAAGCTTCTTAAGATCAACATCTATAACCGGAGCAAAGCCGTAGCTGTTCTCGGATAATTGTTTGATTTGTACCCATTCTCCGGATTTTAGTCCCTCCCTTGCAATCCCTTGCTCTTCCTTCGTACCTATCCCGAGGCTTAAAATATTTTCATAAGCCGTTTCCTCATACCCTAAAGAACGATAGATTGCAACAGCTCTTTCCAGTTTGCTCACCATGTTAAACTCCCTTTATGTACTTTTCCAGCCGAATGATATCCACTTGTCACCCACAGGCTTACAGTCCTTAGATTATATTACTTGCCAAGTTATAGTCCTTAGACTATTTCCTGCCTGCTTAGACTTACAATCCCCGTCTTAATTTCACTGCCAATATGTGCTTACATGGGCCTCTGCTGTTTCGATGCTTTAAATACCACGTACAAGTGCATTTTGCATTTTCCACTCCGGATCCTTCCGGGTAAATCACTCTGTAGTTTGTCTCGCCCGACTTCACATACCAAAGGGAATCTTCCACAAAGACAGTGTCCTCCATGAGCTTTTTTGCCGCCACCAGTCTCGGATTATCCTTTAAGACTCTATCCGGGTCATCCGGAAGCTCTCTATGGAAAAATGCATTTTCATGGACATCAAAGCCCAGCTTTCCAGAAACGGCAAGGAGTTCCATGGCATCATGAACATTTTTCTTATCCATGCCCAGGGATGCTGAGATATTTTCAAGTTTAATTTTTGGCTCAAAATTCAATTCGTTATCGATTCTGTCGGCACATTCCAAAGTCTGTAAATTAGAAAGTACCTCCAGTAAAGCCCCTTCCCCGGAATAACCTTCATAACTCTTCGCCGTAAGGCTCAAGGTAATGCTTGCACCGCTCATACAGACCTCTATCATCATTTGCCCGGGAGCAGTCCCTTCGGGTGCATAAAAGTTAATCCTGTTTACATGGCTCATGAGACGCTTCAAGCCGCTAAGCCTATGAAGACCGCTGATATATACGCTGTCTTTTTCTTCCCGTAGCTTCAATATTGCACCGGTTTTTGTGGGACAAAGCCATCCGGATTGTTCCTTTCCGCTAACAGGCGGAAGCCCTGCAATGAAAGCCTTTGCCTGCATTCCTTCCAGGTGGAATTTGTATTTCATTTTTTGATGAAGCATGGCGCAATTTCCCAGAGCTCGAATCCAGCGATCCGGCATTTGCACGGGGCGCTCTATCAGAATATCCGTAAGTAAAGTTCCGTCCGAAAGTTTCTTACTGTGCAAGCTCTTCCAGCCCTCATCGCCGATAAGAAACTTTAATCTATCTCCCTGCCTCACTTTACAAAGGGCTTGTCTTAGCTTGACGCTTATATCCACATTGGTAGTGCCGTAAAGAATTTCTCCATCCAAGGCAGTTTGAAATATATCCAGCCGTGCATAAACACCGTTACAAGCCGAAAAGCACTCCGCTCTAAGCCTATCCCCCTGAGCGGAAAGCACGGGGTCTTTCTGCGCCACCGGCACATACTGAAAATATCTTGTACTCACAATATCCGCAAGAACCAAAAGCCCTCCCGCGATAATCGCAGGATTCACGATTTCTCCCTGAAAAAACAAGGGATTTTCCTCTATCCCTTTGGGGGTGAGGGCCGGCGCTATGGATAAGGCTAAATTGCCGTCATACAGGCCGGATATGCTTTTAAATTCTCTCATACGATGCTCCTATCAGACCAAAGGGGGAATTCCAATGTACATCTTATAAAAATGGAAGCATATATACCGGAATATAGTTGATTCCGTTCTCCCACTTATAATCCTTAGTATGAACAAGATATTTATTCCCTATACGACTTCTAAACTTGTCACAAAATTGATCCAATGATTTATGGCATCGATAATTTCCCGACTTCACCTCTATAGGACTTATCTTGTTTCCTGTGGAAATCAGAAAGTCGATTTCATATAAATGATTGGACGAATTATTTCCCATTGTGTAATAGAACAGATTGTTTCCCTTGGCAACAAGCATCTGCGCAACAGCATTTTCATATACATACCCTAAATTGGCTTCCAGTTTATCGGAAAGCAACTTATTGTAAATGATATTCTCAACATAATTCTTATCTCTGAATGCAAGGGTCACAAACAATCCAACATCGGAAGTAAATAACTTGTATCTTCCCACATCCTTTTCCAATGCCATGCCGACCGCGGGATTATTTGCATGATATGCTATATTAACCGTGTGAGAACTTAAAATATCCGGCAAGAGGTCAAGTACTCGCTCCGACCGTGTTCCTTCTCTCGCATTTGATAAAATATATCGCGATGCATTACTGCTTAGATTTGCAGGAATCGCATCATATATATCACCGGCAAGGCCTGAAGCATCAATCTTTGTAAAATCTTCTTCATAAAGATCCACTATTTCCCTTTTAATCTCATCTACTTCTTGCAAGTTATTCTTTTCCAGATATGTTTCTACAGCCTGAGGCATCCCCCCAATCAGCATATATAATCTGAAAATTCTCATAAGATTTCTATGAATTGCATTCCCCGCAGGCCTCTTTTTTTCCAAAAGTATCTTGATTGTTTTAATGGAAACCTCATCTCCAATTGCCCATAAAAATTCTTCAAAATCCATCGGATACATAGAGATTTTATGTTCTTCACTCGGAATTAAAATATCCTTTGTATTCTTCTTAATCGAGAGTAACGAACCTGTCTCAATATATTTATATCTACCATCTGCAACGAGATACTTGATGGCCTGTCTCGCTTTAGGGAGCAAATGGACTTTATCAAAAATGATAAATGACTCTTTTTT
>CAUTEL010000186.1:0-3569 GCA_963537185.1 uncultured Oribacterium sp.
TTTGAATACTATAGGGATAAAAGATTGCACTTACAAATACATACGAAGGAATGAAAATGATGAGGTAGTGGAGAAACTTTCCGCTATTTCTCCTTTGGGTTCCATGATGGAATAGGGAAGCTTTGTCTGTGTGCCGGGCCATGATGGTTCCGGATAATCCGCTCGGACAAAGCTTTTTATTGCTTTATAGAGTAAGAGTAAAATAGGAAAAGATTAGGAGGAAGTAGTAGATGAAGAAAAGACTAGCGGACTACATTGCGGAAAAACTGGTGGAAGCGGGGATTTGCCGCTCCTTCTCCGTCGTAGGCGGAGGCGCAATGCACTTAAATGATGCGCTTGGACACAACAAGGGGATTCAAACCCTCTACCAGCATCATGAGCAGGCCTGTGCTATGGCGGCTGAAAGCTATGCCAGAATCCACAATGTTCCGGCCATTCTTTGTGTGACCTCCGGCCCCGGCGGAACGAATACGATTACCGGTGTCTTGGGAGCATACCTGGACTCCCTCCCCATGATTGTTTTATCCGGACAGGTGCGGCATGACAATACTGCCCGCTGGTCGGGAAGAGCGCTCCGTGCCATGGGAGATCAGGAATTTGACATTCTTCAGTCTGTATCCTGTATGTGCAAATACAGCGAGATGCTGATTGACCCGTACCGTGTGCGCTATGCAATCGAAAAGGCGATTTACCTAAGCCAGACCGGTCGTCCCGGTCCCTGTTGGCTGGATATTCCGGTGGATGTGCAGGGCTGCATGATTGAAACCGAGGATTTACTGGGCTTTGATGTTTCCGATTTTGAAAATGGAGGAGACGGCTGGGAAAAGAGAGAAGTGGAGAATAAGCATCCGGAGTTTGCGACAGCGTGTCGAAAGTTCTTTGCCGATGAGGAAGAGAAAAAAGCGCTCTACGAACTATATGCAAAGAAAGAGAATCCCCATGTTTTGGGAGAAGATATCGGAGGACAGGAAGACCGCGGCTTTACGAACTGGGAGGACTTCCTTCCGCTTGCCAAGCAAGTTTTAGAGAAAATTAGAGCAAGTAAGCGTCCCATTTTCTATACCGGAAACGGGGTTCGCATTGCCGGAGCGGAGACGATGTTCTTAGAGCTTTCCGAAAAGCTCGGCATCCCCGTAGTACTCGGCTGGAATGCGCCGGACATTTTCCCGACTAAGCACCCCTTAAATGCGGGACGCCCCGGAGGACGAGGTGATAGACCGGGAAACCTTGCCGTACAAAATGCGGATTGCATCTTAAGTATTGGATCAAGACTCAATATCCGTCAGGTGGGCTATTCCTTCCGTGACTGGGCACCGGAAGCCTATGTGATGCAGAACGATATTGACAGCGAAGAGATTGCAAAGCCCTCCGTGCACTGCGATTTACAGCTTCACGGTGATGCCAAGGCTTTGATTCGTGCCTTGCTCGAGCTTTTAAAGGAAGAAAAGAGTCTTCCCCTCTTTAAGGGTGGAGAAGGAATAGTTCGCGCGGAAGCGCGGAAGTTCATCCGAGAAAAGGCGGCAGAGGCTGTCTTGGAAGAGGATAAGAGCGAGCGGCTCACTTGGCTTGATACCGTACGCTTCTACCAGGCAAATTATCCGACAATACTTCCCGAATACCGTTCGGAAGAGACTGCGGAGTGTAATGTCTATGCTCTTGTGGAGAAGCTTTCGGAAAGAGCGGAGGAAGACCAAATTACTGTTGTAGGAAACGGCTCTCCCTGTGTTGCGGGCGGACAGAGCTATATCATAAAAAAAGGAACCCGTTTTATCAGTCAGGACGGTGTAGCGTCCATGGGATACGGACTTCCTGCCGGAATCGGCGCCTACTATGCGGCGATTGATTTCACAAAGGCTGAGGAGGAAAAATTAAAGCAGACTCCGTACTGGCAGGGGAAGGAAGAAAGCTATCCGCCTTACCGGGAAAAGGATATTATCGTTTTAACCGGAGACGGCTCCATTCAGATGAACCTGCAAGAGCTGCAAACTATCATTCATCACAAGATGCCTCTGAAGATTTTTGTGGTAAATAACGGTGGCTATCATTCTATTCGTCAGACCCAGAACAGCTTCTTCGGAAAGCCTTTGGTGGGAATCGGTGTGGACTCCGGTATGGACGGAGAGGGAACGGATCTTTCCTTCCCAAGCCTAGAGAAGCTTGCCTCTGCCTACGGCTACCCCTATGTTTCCATTCACAGCAATAAGGAGCTTTCCGAGGGAATCGAGAAAACTTTATCGCAGGACGGCCCGGTGCTTTGCGAAGTCTTTGTAAGCCTTACGCAGCAGTTCCTGCCGAAGTCCAGTGCAAAGCGGGACAAAGACGGCAATCTCTTTAGTCCGCCTCTTCAGGATATGGATCCTTTCCTTCCGGATGCGGAAATGGAAATGCTTATGCTCCTAAAGAAGAGGCAGTAAATGCGGATACTGATTAGCGGGATTACAAGTTTTCTAGGAATTAATACAGGAAAAGCGCTTTTAAAAAAGGGACATGAAGTCTACGGGATTTTACGCCCGGAGAGTCGGAATAAAGAAAGACTTAAGGGAGAGAAGGGGATTCAACTTCTCTCCCTTAACATGGAAAGCTTTCTTCTTTGGGAGAAAGAACAGGGGAGAGAAGCGGAAAGTAACATTACTAGAGATAGTCATGCTATTGCCAAAGGTATTAGTCTGCCTTCCTTGGCCGAGCTTCACTTTGATGTCGTTTTGCATTTTGCCTGGGACGGTGTAGGCTCTCTCGGGCGTTCGGATGTCGCGACGCAGGAAAAAAATCTTGCCATGAGCAAGGCCTTTTTTTCCTGGGCTAAGGCATATGGCGTAAAACGCTTTTTCTTTGCCGGATCACAGGCTGAAATGGGGAGAGGCACAAGAGAAGAGCCTCTTCCGGCAAGTCCCTACGGAGAGAAGAAGCTCGCCTTTTCCGAATACGGCCTGAAAAATCATGGGGATATGGAATTTATCGACCTTCGAATTTATTCTATCTACGGAAAAGGGGATCATGAAAGAAGCCTTGTAAAGACGCTTGTGAAAAACACCTTAAGAGGTACGGAAACGGAGCTTGGACTCGGAAATAAGATCTGGAATTTTATGGCGGAGGAAGATTTCGGGCGTGCACTGGCCTTTCTTACGGATTTGGTCGTTCCGACGAGGAAGGGAGAAAGCAGAAGTCAGAGAAGTAGTAAATCGGAGGGCGAAAACCCGGAAAGAGAGAATGCAGATTCGGAAATCGAGTATAAGGAGAAGCAGCTTGAGTCAGGATTGTTCGGACAGAATAAAGAATGCGGTAGCTTTACGATAGACATCTGCAGTAGAGAAAGTCGTCTTCTTTCCGACTACATTAAGGAAATCGAGCAAATCGGTTTTTCTTTCCTAGAGAAAAAAGGGATAGAGCATAGCGAAGAAAGTCTCCTGCGCTTTGGTCTTCGTCCGCCCAATGTGGAGGGCGATTATGACTTTACGGCGCATACAAAAGAGCTTTCCGCGTTGGGATTTGAAGAGAGAGTCAGCTTTTCTTCCGGGATAGAAGAGTTATATGAATTTATTTATGAAGAGGAATTCCTGAAAGCGTAAAGC
>CAUTEL010000187.1:0-3556 GCA_963537185.1 uncultured Oribacterium sp.
ATTTTAAAGGATAACTTATGTTTTTTGCCTACCTTTCGATATAGTAGTAGGAAAAAGAGGAGAAATGTTCATGCATATAAAAAGAGAGCAGTTGGAGTTTTTAAAAAAGTTCAGATATATCGTGGAAAATGAAGAGTACAGGAAGCTGAAGAATGTACCGAGACATGGCAGTACCAACACCTATGCTCATAGTGTAAGAGTTGCCATGATGGCTTATCATTTGGCAAAGAAGTGGAATCTGGATGCGGACAGTGCCGGAAAAATAGGCTTGCTTCATGATTTTTGTATGATTGACTATCATAAGGATGACGGCACAAGCCACGACGGAAGATGGTATTGCTTCTACCATGGAGAGGATGCTGTCGAGAATTCGGAGAAACAAAATTTTTATTTGAATCATGTGGAGAAGCGAGCAATTCTTACGCATATGTTTCCGCTCTCGACAAGGGTTCCGAACAGTAAACTGGCTTACCTCTTGACTCTATCGGATAAAACCGTTGCTTTACAGGAGTCATTGCAAAATATAGCTATTGCCTTTGCTCACCTTCGCTATAGAACGATTATGATGCAGAGACGGGCAATACAAAGATTAAGAAGCATGCTCAGCTTTTCGTAAAGGGATATTTTATTTTCTGCTTACTTATAATAAAAGAGGACTGTTTTTACGGTCCTCTTTTTGTGCCAAAGTATTATGCGTAAAGAATGTAATTTTAAAATAAGCCTTCTTTTAATTCTTCTGATAATTTCTCTCTCCAAAAATAGAAGAACCGATACGCACAATGGTCGAGCCTTCTTCAATCGCGACTTCATAATCTCCGCTCATTCCCATGGAAAGCTCTGTAAGGGGAAGGGAGGGGAATTTTTTTTGTAGAGAAAGCAGTGCTTCTCTAAGAGCTCGAAAGATAGGGCGATTATCCTCCGGATTTTTGGTAAAGGGAGCCACGGTCATAAGACCGTGTATCTCTATGTGAGAAAGAGAGGCTATTTCAGCAATCCGATCTTCCAGCTCCTCTAGAGAAAAGCCGGATTTACTCTCTTCCTTCGCTACATTTACTTCGATAAGAACCTTCGCAATGCAATTTTTTTTGGAAAATTCCTTATCGATTGTGTCTGAAAGAGAGACAGAATCAACGGAATGAATAAGAGCTACCCGTCCGGGGAGGTATTTTACCTTGTTTTTTTGCAAAGCGCCAATCATATGAAAGCGGGGAGTCTCATTTTGCATAAGAGGGTCCTCCTTAACGAGTTCATATTTATCACGGATTTCCTGTACCTTATTTTCTCCGAAATCGCGAATGCCGTAGCGATAGGCTTCCTGCAAGGCGGAATAGGGCTTTGTTTTGGAAACGCCAAGCAGCAGCACTTCTCCTTCCGCGCGATGCACACGGCTACAGGCGAGGCGAATATTTTCCCTTACTATTTCAAGTTCTTTTTGCATAGTACCATTCCCCTTTTCAATTTTCCGTTCACTTAGCGTTATTTACGGTTTAATTCCAAAATATAGTCAACTGCTTTAGGAAGACCGTCGTCCAATATATGTTCCGTGACATGTTTGGCTACTGCTTTGGCTTCCGGCTTGGCATTACCCATCGCAATACCGAGGCCCACAGATTCCAGCATTTCCACATCGTTCCAGCCGTCACCGATAGCGGCAACCTCATCCATGGAGATTCCTAAATGCTCGATAATTTTCTGAATACCGTGAATCTTGGAGACTCCTCGTTTAGCAATATCAAAGGACATTCCGTCGGACCAGCGGATTAAGTGACAGTCAGGAAGCCTTTCTTCTACAAGAGGAACCTGGCTCTCCTTTAATATGGGAATGAGCATCAGCTGGCGATTTTTCGCCGCTTCTTCTATCGGAAGCAGGGGCGGCACTCCTGTATGCACATAGGCTAAGGTACGGAGCAGGTCTTCATTTACGAAGTTCGCATAAAGGCGTCTTTCTTCCAGGAAAAGCACCGGAAAAGCTTCCTCTTCCAAAAGAAGGAGTAATTTTTCCACCATGTCGGAGGGAATATCCTCCTGTAAAAGTACCTCTCCGAACTGCGGATCAAAGTAGGGAAGCTCCGCCTCCGGAATGTCCATGAGAAATTGGTACTCCTTGGGCTTGTTGCCCGGATTTTTAGCATAATGCGCCTTTGCCTTATCTTCATTAAGAATATAGCTGTAGCCACCGTCGAGGGTAACAAAGGCATCGAAGTACATTCCGCCTACCAAGCCTTCATTATGGATTTCCACCCAATGTCTGCCTGTTGCAATGGCACAATAAATTCCGGACTCCCGTGCTTTCTTTATAGCAAGCTTGGTACTCTCCGGAATGACCCCGGTTTCAAAGGGGCGGAGCGTACCGTCAATATCAAAGAAAATTATTTTAATCATGCTTTATCTTAAGCCTCGTCCCGTATTTCTTCGCGGTAAGCGGCTTCTGCACCACTATAAGTTACTTCAGAACTTGCTTTTGCACTGCCTTCTGTAGAAGAGAGGATGGACTCTTTCTCATTAAAGGGAGAGCTGCTTTCTCTTAAAGCACTAACTAAACCGCTCATGTTCTGTAAGTCGGAGGGAATAATAATCTTGGTGGAACGACCGTTGGAAACCTTGGTAAAGGCTTCTAAAGCTCGAATACGAAGAACTGCTTCATCAGCACGCGCTTCTCGGAGCAAACGAATACCCTCTGCCTCCGCTCTTTGAACATCTAAGATTGCCTGAGCGCGACCTTCCGCCTCACGGATTTCCTTTTCCTTCTGTGCTTCTGCGGCAAGAATGGTCTTTTGTTTATCGGCTTCCGCATTTAAAATAGCGGCCTGTTTATTACCCTCGGCAGTAAGGACGGCAGACTGCTTCTTTGCCTCTGCAAGCGTAATGGATTCTCTCTTTTCACGCTCCGCCTTCATCTGCTTCTCCATGGCTTCACGGATGGCATCGGGAGGAAGAATGTTCTTTAACTCTACACGGTTTACCTTGATTCCCCAAGGATCTGTTGCCACATCCAGTAAGGAACGCATCTGGGTGTTGATTTCATCACGGGAAGTCAGCGTGGTATCCAAGTCCATGGAACCGATGATATTACGAAGTGTTGTAGCCGTTAAGTTTTCAATCGCTGCAATGGGATTCTCCACACCGTAAGCATAAAGCTTCGGATCGGTGATTACGAAGAAGACAACGGAGTCAATCCGCATGGTAACATTATCCTTAGTGATAACGGGCTGGGGAGGGAAGTCCGCCACCTGCTCTTTTAAGTTAATGCGCTTTGCAATTCTGTCCATAAAGGGAATCAAGATATGCACACCCGGTCTCCATACGGAATGAAAGCTTCCAAGACGCTCAACGACCATGGCACAGGCTTCCGGAACGATACGAATAGTGGAGAGAAAAATAAAAAAAATAACTAATAGTACAATAATAATAGGCATAGTGAAAATCCTTTCTTTATTTCTTTCTGTTTACGGTCTTTATTGTCGGAGAAGTAAATGCATTGTGAAACGCATCTTTTGTACCCATGCTTGCACTTGGGATTTTTGCTTTTTGCACTAAATTTTGTGCCATAGGATTT
>CAUTEL010000188.1:0-3517 GCA_963537185.1 uncultured Oribacterium sp.
TGCTTTGCGAAGCAAAGTGAGCAATGGGCTACCGAGCCCATGCTCAGTCAGGCGAGGTTAGCGGGAGCGTGCCCCTGCTTCAATGCCTGCAAAATGTGGAATTAGAATATTCTTTTGCAATCCTTCTTACACGCGAATATTCGCCTTTTTAAACTCCTTCTCGAGCTCCCTTCTCTGTGCCTTCTTCTTCATATCCTCTCGTTTATCATAAATTTTCTTACCGCGGCAGAGGCCCATGTCAAGTTTTACAAGGCTGCCTTTAAAGTAGAGGCGGAGGGGCATAAGGGTATAGCCCTGCTCCTTGATTTTTCCGAGCAGGCGGTCAATTTCTCTTCTATGGAGGAGAAGTTTCCTGTCTCTAAGCGGATCTTTATTGAAAATATTTCCCCGCTCATAGGGGTTGATGTGCATGCCAACAATGAAACACTCCCCGTTTCGAATCTGACAGAAGGACTCCTTAATGGAAGCCTGTCCGAGGCGGAGAGATTTGACTTCCGTTCCGAAAAGCTGAATGCCGCATTCCAGGCTTTCCTCCACGAAAAAATCATGGAAAGCCTTTTTGTTGTTTGCGATTTGCTTAATGCTGTCTCCCATTTATTTTTTCCTTTCTGTCCCCTCCAAGGGGATTTTATCTTGCTTAAACTTTCCTTAAGGGAAGTCTATCTCGTTTCAATTTTCCCATTCCGTGGAAAGCTGATTTGCTCTATTCCGAGGAAAGTTTATCTATCCTATTCCTCCGGTAATTCCGGTGCCGGCACGAAGTCGATGGTCCTGCTCAAGGTATCTACAGCATACACCAGAACAGAGATGCTGTCACCGATACGGAAGGTTTTTCCGCTCCGTCCGCCTCTCGTGATCAGTTCTTTCTCTATAAAAACAAAATAGTCGTCATTCAGCATACGAAGCGGAATCATGCCTTCGATTCCATTTTCCAAAGCAACATAAATGCCATACTCCGTAAGGCCGGAAATGCTGCCGGGGAAGCACTCTCCGAGGAAGTTCTTCATATACTGACACTTTTTCAACTTCATGCAATCCCGCTCCGCCTCATCTGCACGGCGCTCTCTAAGAGAGCTCTGTGTTGCGACATCGGGTAGGATGCGATTGTAATGGGCGCGCCTTTTTTCATTTTCCTGAGAAAATAGATTCTCCTTAATGATTCTATGAATCTGGAGGTCAGGATAACGCCGGATCGGAGAGGTAAAGTGTGTGTAATATTTACTGGCAAGTCCGAAATGCTCTCCGCATTCCACGCTGTACTTTGCCTGTTTTAAGGAACGGAGAATGAGATTACTGAGCATCATCTCTTCTTCCTTTCCTTTTATCGTTTCCAAAATGCCCTGCAAAGTCTTCGGACGAATACTGTCCGGGTCCTTTGCACGGAGGAGAATGGAGAAGTTCGAAAGAATCCTGGAAAGCTCCTGCCACTTGTCAAAGTCGGGCCTCTCATGCACGCGGTAGAGGAAGGGAATGTCCCTCCAGTAATATTCCTCCGCGACAGTCTCATTTGCCGCAAGCATAAAATCCTCGATGATTTTATGGGATTCTTCCCGGATCACAGAACGGATTTCCGCTATTTGCCCCTTTTCGTTAAAAATAACCTTGGACTCCGGGAAATCAAAGTCCAAGCCGCCTCGCTCTACACGCTTATGGCGAAGCAGACGAGAAAGCTCTCGCATATGAAGGAGCAAGTCCTTAAAGGGGAGATAAGAGGAGTAGTCTTCTGCATTGTCTTCTTCTAACACCTCTGTCACTCCGGTATAGCTCATTCTCTTATCGGAGCAAATGATTCCCGGGCAGATTTCGTGGGATAGCTGTTCTCCACTTTCATTATAGTCCATAATACAGGAGAGAGTCAGCCGGTCTACACCCTCGTGAAGAGAGCAAATCCCGTTCGAAAGTTCTCTCGGAAGCATAGGGATGACACGGTCCGTCAGATACACGGAAGTTCCGCGCTCCAAGGCCTCTAAATCTAAAGAAGAGCCCTCCTTTACATATTCCGTGACATCGGCGATATGTACATAGAGGCGGTAAAGCTTCTTTTCCGGAAAATATTCCAAAGAAATCGCGTCATCGAGGTCTTTTGCGTCCTCTCCGTCAATGGTAATGGTAGTGAGCGCACGGAAATCTCTTCTTGCCTTGGAACTTAAGATAGACTCCGGCACTTCCTGCGGAATCGCCTCCGCTTCCCTCTTCACTTCCTCCGGAAAGTCTTCGGGAAGAGAAAATGCACGAATGACGGAGAGCACATCTACACCGGGCTCCGTACTGGCACCGAGCACTTCCGTCACACCGCAGACGGGATAGGAGAGAAGTGGACTCCTCTTTCCGCGGGGAATAGGAGAACGCCCCTGTCTCCCTCTTCTTTCTTCCTTTTGCACTCCGCCGTAGGAGAGGATTTTTGCCATAACCTTATCTCCGGGAACAGCGCCCCCGCTCTTCCCCGGCTGAATATAGAAGGGAGAAGGGAGCTTTTGATTGTCCGGAAAGAGGAAGAGCCCTTCCCGCCTTTCCTTCACAAGTCCGAGCACCTCCGTTACGGCGCGCTTCATGACCTTTACGATTTTCCCCTCGGCACTGGAATCAGCCCGCTTCTCTCGGGTGATCAGAATCTGCACGGTGTCCCCGTCCATGGCATTTCCTTCGGATCCCTTCGGGATATAAATGTCATCGAGCTCCTTTTCCTGGAGGCTCACAAAGCCGAAGCCTTTCTTTGCTTTGGAATAGACACCCTTTAGAGTACGCTCCTTCTTTCCGGAGAAAGAGACGAGTCCTTCTTCCAGCATTTCCGCTAACAGAGCCGTAAAGTCCTTTTTCTCTTCTTTAGGGATACCTAAAAAATGGATTAGCTCCTTCTCCTTCATTTTCGGGAGGGAGTTATCCTTTTCTATATCTAAAATGATTTTCTTTAATTTTTCCTTTTGTTCGTCGCGCATGCTACTCCTTATTTTGAAAGCTCAAAAAGTACATTTTTTTAGCTTAGATGAAATGGGCTTCTGTCCCTATGCGGGCGGAGGAATCCTCCTTAATTTTACGGAAAAGAAAAAGCCTGCAAAAACTTGCAGGCTTAAAAAACGGTGGAAAAGAGTCTTACCAAATAATATCCAAGAGTAAAGCAACCGCAAAAAATGCGACTGTACCAAACTTGGTAAACTTCTCTAAGCTTCCCTCAACGGAACGGCCTCTGTTACGCTGCCAATAAGTGTCGGTAGAACCGGATAAAGCTCCTAAACCGTCACTCTTTCCCTCCTGCATAAGGATAATGGCAGATAAGGCAACTCCTAAAATTACAAATAAAATTACTAAAGCTATTTTTGCTATTCTCATGAAAACCACCCTTTTATGGAAATAAACTTGCAGACCAAGCCGCAGACTATAACCCATCTTTTGTCAATATCTACGGAAGTATAGCATAAGTGTAATTTCGGTGCAAGGTGGAATTTGAATTTTCCAATTCGGAATTGTAGGATTACAATACATATGTTACATCACAACTAAATAAAGAAAGCGGAAGAGC
>CAUTEL010000189.1:0-3517 GCA_963537185.1 uncultured Oribacterium sp.
CAAAGAGCGGGCTATACGGCTCCGGCTAAAGGACTTTGCCTTATGAAGGTGGAACATGATTGATTTTTCGGACTTTGCACATTCATCTTATTGATTACTTATTACAGAGGAAAAGGGGAAATCTCATATCTATAAACTAAGTGACGATTTCCGTGAGAAAAAGGAGAGTAGTTTTTGAAGAAGCAGATTTTATTATCCCTTGGAGTATCTTTACTGACCATGATATCCTTGGTTTTACTATTATTAAGCTTTATGGAAGGCCGTTTTTTTCCGGGGACAAGAGTAAATCAGCTTGATTTATCCCTTATGAAGAGAAAAGAAGCGGCAGAGTATTTTTCCAATTGGAAGCAGGAGGAGTTTCTTCTTACGCTTCAGGATAAAGAGGGTAATTTGGAAATTCTCACAGGGAAAGATATTCATTTGGGCTACGAGCCGGATTTTTCCGATGTTCCCAAGCTGGATTCCTTTTTTATTCTTTTTTCATTAGGCGAAAAGAAGGACTATCCTTTAAAAGGAAAGCTGTTCTATGATGACGCTGCAGTTCGTGATTTCGCCAAAAATTATGCTGCAACACACAGCACGGAAGAGAAACCCAGAGGAAAATTTCTGACCGCTTATGTTCCGGGGGCCGGTTATCTGATAGGAGATGAAAAAAAAGGCGGGAAAATCTCGGAAGAGGCCTTGGAAAAGGCTATTCAAAATGCGATTAATGAGGGGAAGAACTTTATAAAGCTGGAAGATGCCGGAGTGTATGAAGAGGCGGATAAAGTAGAAGGACTGGAAAATCTGCAGGAAGAAAAGAACAATGCCCTTCCCGGTGTTATTCGTTATAATTTTTCCGGAGAAGTGATCGAACTGAATAGCGATACTACACTGTCCTGGTTTAAGGATGGAGGAGAAGAGCTGGATAACGGACAAGTAAAACAGTTTGTAAAGAAGCTTAAGACGTATACCGATACCAGCGGAGTGGCACGAAGCTTTAAAACGGAAGACGGCAGAATACTCTCCTTAGGCGGGAAATACGGTTTTTCCATGTCGGAGAAGAAGGAGATAAAAAAGCTAACGGACAGCCTTCTTGCACGCGAAAACATTGTTCGAGATGCAGAGTATGAGATGGTGGCCTTAGCACGTGGAGCTGAGGATATTGGAAATACCTATGTGGAAGTTGATATCGGCAGACAAAAGATTTTTTATTTTGAAAATGGAGAATTACAGCTTAGTTCCGATTGCGTAACAGGAAATGTGGCAAGACGACACGGAACTCCGGACGGAGTCTATTCTTTGAGCTATAAGGCAAAGAATGCGACGCTCAAGGGACCGGACTATGAAGCCAAGGTGAATTATTGGATGCCCTTTAACAGAGGAATAGGCTTCCATGATGCTCTATGGAGAAATCGATTTGGGGGCAGCATTTATCGGAATGCGGGCTCTCACGGCTGTATCAATCTGCCCTTCTCCAGTGCACAGGACTTATTTCAGAAGGTGTATCAAGGCATTCCGGTGGTTTGCCATTTTTAAAGGAAGAATAGAGGGAGTATAGTGGAAGAAATACAGGGACAAAAAGAGGAAGAAAAAAAGTCTTACGGTAAAAAAAGAAAAAGTCCGATGGGGATATTCCTTACCATTCTTCCTTTGCTACTGGGGGCTCTTGTAGTCTTTTTAGTATATCAATACGGGAAGGAAGTAATCAGAGAGAGAAACAGCCACAATAAGGAATTAATACATGAGGCAATAGCCGCTTCCTCCGGAGTAAATAGAACAGCTGCAATATTTGAAAAGCTGAATAAGGGAGAGGAAGTGTATCTTCTTCTCTTTGGGGACGAAAGCTTTCGTTCGGACTCTTTTATTTTTAGCAGTTTAAAAAGCAGTCTTGAGGAGCAATACAGCGGAAAGCTAAGATACAACGAAGCAAATCTTCCGAATACGGCAACGGCACTTTCCGGATATCTTTCTTTGAAGACCATGGAAACGGGCGCTCAGCCGGATTTGATCTTCCTATCCTTTGGAGATCATGATGAGCCTTACACCTTTCCCTATTATTACGAGCTGCTTCTTCGCAGCCTGATGGAAAAATATCCTGAAACGCCGATTCTTCCTATAGTCTCTTATAAGGCACTTCTTTCAGAGGGATATGGTAAAGATAATGCCATGGTTATGAACAATATGAACGAACACTATGGCTTGGATACTTTGAATCTGGCGGCTGTTCTTGCGAAACAGGAAGAAAATCCGGTAGTTATACTTGAAAATGAGGCGGATCTCCGAAGTGTAGAAGAGAAGTACTTTGTTTCTGCTGTTCTTTCTGCGATGGAGACAGCGAAAAAAGGAGAAATAAGCAGTCCGATTAATCCTATATTGGAGGAAAGTAGAGAGTGTATTGCGATACCTAAGTCACTTTGGAAGGATTACGGTGAAACAGCTCTTGTTCTATCCGAAGAAGAATTGGATAAACTTTCTCTCAAAGGAAGACATGGGCTCTTGGCTTTTTCCACCGTGCTTTCAGGAGGAGAAAATAAGGGAAACCTCTATGTAGACGGTATCGTGGAGGGAAATTATATCTTGGCAGGGGATTCTTATCTTGGAATTCTAACAAAAGATGTTCTTTTGCGACAGCAGTTGATTTTAAATTTTGAGACGATAGAAGAGAAAAATGATTTTCAAAGCCTCTTTTTCTTATCACCGATTCCCTTGGAAAAAGGTCTAAAGAATGGACCGATACTGCCGCTTACTGCTCCGGATACGGAAAGCACGGAATAGAAATCTGTGGCGGATCACAGAGAGAATCGAAAAGGGAAGTGCTGAAAGACAAAAGACAGCGTAAGCCGGAGACAAAATATGTATGATGAAGAAATTCGGGAGGAGCTGTTTTTCTTTCTCGAAGAAGAGTACGGAATATGCAGAGTGATCGAAGAAAAGGTAATCGGAAAGGCCAGAGCGGATTGTGTGCTCATTACGGAATCCGCCTTTATCGGCGTGGAAATCAAATCGGACCATGACAGCTATCAGAGGCTTTCCGAACAGGTGAAAAACTATGATGCTTTTTTTGACTACAACATTTTGGTTGTCGGCACAAAACATGCCCATAGTGCAAGAGAGCATGTTCCTCCCCATTGGGGCATTATTACTGTAGAAGAAGTAGAGGGAAAAGCCGATTTTTATATTTTAAGAAAAGCGGAGCGGAATCCCCACAGAGATTATCTGAAAAAAGGAAGCCTTCTTTGGAAGGACGAGCTTGTTTATTTACTTCAAAAATACGGTTTTCCTCTTTATAAACAAAAATCCAAAAAGTTCCAATTTGCCTATTTAAGAGAGAGAATTTCCGAGGAGGAGTTGGATAGAGAGATGTCCGTGCAGCTCTTGGAAAGAGAATATCCTAAAGAGGATGGTCTAAGGAAGCGGAGAAGGAGTGGAAAAAGAAGAAGGAGACCGAATCTGCTTGTAAGCCATATTTTGAAACGGAAGAAATGATAAATCTATTTCTATTGCAGACATTTTTGATTTTTAAATTATTTTAAAA
>CAUTEL010000190.1:0-3479 GCA_963537185.1 uncultured Oribacterium sp.
AAAGAAAATTATTTCTCTGGTAGAAAATAAGATTTCCGTATTTTCCATGCACACGAACTTTGACAGTGTGGAAAAGGGCATGGCTGAGCTTGTTGCGGAAGTTCTTGGCTGGAAGAAAGAAGGGGTTATCGAAGCTGTAAATCCTTCTGAGAGCGGAGCAGAACAAGGGATCGGCTTTTTTACTCATCTAGAGAAGGAACTTTCTTGTGAAGAACTTGCAAACTATGTAAAAGAAACTTGTAAATTACCTTATATAGAATATTTTGACAGTGGAAGGAAAATTCGGAAGCTTGCAGTATGCCCCGGTTCGGGAAGAAGCTTTTTAGCTTCCCTCTCTTCCGATGTAGATGCCTACATCAGCGGAGATTTTGGACATCATGACGCGATTGACAGTAAGGAAAAAGGTCTTAGCCTTATTAATGCGGGACATTATGGCTTGGAGCATTTCTTTGTACCTTATATGAAAGGCTTAATCAGTCGACATTTTCCGGAGATAGAACTTATCGAAGAAGAGATTCATTTTCCGGGGAAAATACTATAAATGCGAGAGGAGATGCAGAGATGAAGGTTACTGCAAAGGGTAAAACCGTAGAAATAGAAAAGGGAAGTCGTTATCAGGACCTCGTTCCTTATTTTCAGGAGCAGGAGGAGTATCCGCTTCTTTTGGCAAAGGTGGGAAGCAGAATTTATGAGTTGCATAAGAAGGTACCGGATGAGGACTTTACGGTAGAATGGATCACTATTCGAGATAGAATAGGAATGCAAAGCTACCAGCGCTCTGCTGTTTTTATGCTTTTGAAGGCCTTTTTTCATCATTGTAAGGAGGTCCCGGGCTTTAATGTAAGTATAGATTATACCTTGGGCGGAGGCTTTTACGGTTATATATCCGGAGATATTAAACTGAGTGAAGAATTGCTTTCCAAAGTAAAAGCTACTATGCAGGAATATGTAAAGGCGGAAATGCCGATTATGAAACGAAATATTTCTACAGGAGAAGCAAGGAAGCTCTTCCATGAACTGGGAATGACATCAAAGGAAGAGTTATTCCGCTTCCGTATGACGAGCCGTGTGAATATTTATTCTATGGGGAATTTCCAGGACTACTTTTACGGCTACATGCTTTTAAATACTGCTTATATCACTTTGTTTGACCTTTTCTCTTATGGCGACGGCTTTATTTTACTTTTACCAAAGGAAAATAATCCCAAAGAGTTGGCAGAGTTCCATCCTATGGATAAGCTATATGAGGTTCAAAAGTCCTCATCGATGTGGGCAAGTGAGGTTGGAATTAAGAATATTGGGGCTCTAAACCAAAAGATTGTTTCCGGCGATCCCGATTCCCTGATTCTTATGCAGGAGGCCTTTTTTGAGAAGCAAATAGGAAATATGGCGATGGAAATCGCAGAGAAAAAGAAGCGCCTTGTTTTAATTGCCGGACCGTCTTCTTCCGGAAAAACGAGCTTTGCTAAGCGCCTAAGCATTCAGCTTTCGGCACTTGGAAAGAAACCTCATGCAATTTCGGTAGACAATTACTTCCTTGGAAGGGATCAAGCTCCAAGAGACGAAGAGGGAAACTATGATTTTGAATCTATCGCCAATGTAGATTTACCTCTTTTTAATAAGGACATGCTCGCGCTTCTTTCCGGAGAGAGTGTGGAGCTTCCGCGATATAACTTTTTCTCCGGAAAGAGAGAATATAAGGGAGACTTCTTGCAATTAGGTGAAGAAGATATTTTGGTTATTGAAGGAATTCATTGCCTGAATGATAAAATGTCGGAATCTCTGCCTGAAGAAAGTAAATTTCGTATCTACATTTCTGCATTGACACCCTTAAATATAGATGAACACAATCGTATTCCCACTACCGATGTTCGCCTTCTTCGCAGAATGGTTCGAGATAATCGCACACGCGGGTACTCTGCAGAGAATACCATTTCCATGTGGAAGAGCGTAAGAAGAGGAGAGGATCAGAATATTTTCCCCTATCAGGAAAAGGCGGATGTTATGGTGAATTCCGCGCTGATCTATGAGCTTCCGGTTTTGAAAATCTTTGCGGAGCCCCTTTTGTTCCAAATTACGGAAGACAGTCCCAACTATCAGGAAGCGAAGCGACTCTTGAAGTTCTTGGACTATGTTTTGGCACTTAGTCCGGAGTCCATTCCGCAAAACTCCATACTTCGTGAGTTTATAGGCGGATCCTGCTTGCATGTAGGATAAGAAGAGGTACTACATAAAATTGTATTCTATTCCTCATCATACCACTCTAAAAAGGAGTGCTTTATACCCTTGTCTTTTAGCCCGAGAATAGTCTGCTTGGAAACATTTTCCGTAGAACGGAAGATATTTTTCTCAATAAAAGGATTGGTCTTTTTCAGCTCCGCAATCAATTTCTTCGTTTCTAAGCGTTTGGAGCTTGTGGTTCCGTCCGTATGACAGGTAGAACAAGTCTCCGTAAACTTGCAGGCACATTGAATAAAATTCAGTTTATTATAGTCGCGCCAATGTTTGATATCGTCCTCTCGCACATAGTAGAGGGGACGGATAAGCTCCATGCCCTGAAAGTTCGTAGAGTGCAGTTTCGGCATCATAGCTTGGAACTGTCCACTGTAAAGCATACCCATGAGAACAGTTTCGATCACATCATCAAAATGATGCCCGAGTGCAATCTTGTTACAACCCAGTTCCTTTGCCTTCGAATAAAGGTGGCCTCTCCTCATTCTTGCACAGACATAGCAGGGAGAGGAGTCGATTTCAAAGACAGACTCAAAGATATCACTTTCAAAAAATTGAAGGGGAATACCGAGAAGCTTTGCGTTCTCTTCAATGATTTTCCTGTTATATTCGTTATAGCCGGGGTCCATGCAGAGGAATTGCACGCTAAAGGGGAATTTATTGTGTCTTTTTAATTCCTGGAAGAGTTTTGCCATAATCATGGAGTCTTTTCCTCCGGAGATACAGACACAGATATTGTCTCCTTCTTTAATCAATTCAAAATCATTGATGGCTTTTGCGAAGGGCGTAAAAATAGATTTTTTAAATTTTTTACGAAGACTCTTTTCGATTTCCTCTCTGCGTTCGTCTTCCGAGGCTGATTTAATCTTCATAAGAATGTACTGCCCGTAGCCTCCGCTTAAGTTTGCGACCCGGTATCCTTCATCCAGAAGTCTTTCCCCGAGTTCTCTGGAGATGGTTCCATATTTACAGTAGAGCAAATAGGCCTTGGACTTATCCAAGGCTCTGTCTTTACGAAGTAAATCAGAGATAGACATCCATAGTGCATTGTCTATATGTCCCAGTTCATATTCCGCCTCGTCACGAATATCAATCGCGATATAATTTTTATATTCTTCTTTTTCCCATTCCTCAGGGCTGATTTCTCTTAGTTTTATCATGAACTTATCCTTGATTTTCAAATTTGTGTTGTGGAAGCTTTGACAAAGAGCTTTAAAATCTTTACGAGAATCACTCGTGTATCGTGC
>CAUTEL010000191.1:0-3473 GCA_963537185.1 uncultured Oribacterium sp.
GGTACAGGCAATCGTCGGTGCAAACTGGGGAGATGAAGGAAAAGGAAAAATCACGGATTATCTTGCAGAAAATGCGGATGTCGTAGTGCGTTTCCAGGGAGGTGCCAATGCAGGACACACCATTATTAACAATTATGGCAGATTTTCTCTGCATCTTCTTCCAAGTGGTGTCTTCAACCCGAATGTCACTTCCATCTTGGGAAATGGAGTGGCTTTGGATATTCAAAAGTTCTTGAAGGAGCTTCATGCTTTAGAGGAAGCAGGAGTACCGACTCCGAAGATTTTTATTTCTGACCGTGTACAGGTTTTACTTCCCCACCATGTATTGCAGGATGAGTATGAGGAAGAAAGACTGGGAAAGAAGAGCTATGGTTCTACAAAGTCCGGTATCGCACCTTTCTTTTCCGATAAGTATGCCAAAATAGGTCTGCAGGTAAATGAGCTTTATTATGATGATATATTAGAAGAACAGCTGCAGAAGATTTTAGAGATTAAAAATGCTCTTTTTGAGAGTCTTTATGGAAAGAAGGGACTTGATTATGATACTGTGCTTTCCGAGTTGAAAAAACAGAGGGAGCAGATTCGTCCTTATCTTTGCGATACCTCTCTTTTCCTTAGAAAGGCGATCAAGGAAGGAAAGAAGATTCTCTTAGAAGGACAGCTGGGAACGATGAAAGATACCGATCACGGTATTTATCCGATGGTAACATCCAGCCATACTTTGGCTTCTTTCGGTGCGGTGGGAGCGGGTATTCCTCCCTACGCAATCACGAGTGTAGTTTGTGTAACCAAGGCTTATTCTTCCGCGGTAGGAGCAGGGGAATTCGTTTCCGAAATCTTTGGGGAGGAAGCGGAGGAACTCAGAAAGCGCGGAGGAGATAAGGGAGAGTATGGAGCAACGACAGGCCGTCCGAGAAGAGTGGGCTGGTATGATGCGGTAGCTTCCCGCTATGGCTGTGCTTTACAGGGGGCAACCGAGGTGGCATTAACCGTACTGGATCCCTTGGGGTACTTAGAAGAAATTCCTGTATGTACGGCTTATGAGATTGAAGGAAAGGAAGTAAAGGACTTCCCGGTCACACCCTTACTTCGTAAGGCAAAACCGGTCTATACCGTGCTAAAGGGATGGCATTGTGATATTCGCGGAATTCGAAATTATGATGAGTTACCGAAGGAGTGCCGTGACTATATTGACTTTATCGAAAAGGAGCTCGAGGTACCCATTACTATGGTTTCCAACGGTCCGGAAAGACATGAAATGCTGAAGAGAACACCGAAGATTTAGAAAGGAAGGCCTATGGCACATTGTCCGAATTGCGGAGGAGAGGTACGATTCTCTATCGACAGTCAGGACTTGGCATGTCTGAACTGTCAGACTCATTTTGATCCGGTAAGTTATAACAGAACTCCGGAGAGTGTGGAGCAGGAAGTATATGAAACAAAGATATTTACCTGTCCGAACTGTAGTGCGGAAATAGAAAGTACAGATCTTTCAACTACAGGATTTTGTGCGTATTGCGGCTCTGCAGTAGTTTTTGAAAGCCGTATTGAGCAGGAGAAAAAACCGCAGAAGATTATTCCCTTTCAGATTACGAAGGAGAAATGTAAGGAGCTTTACTTAAAAAAGATTCGATCCTTTTATTATAGGCAAAAAGATTTAGAGGATCCCGCATATCTGGATCGTTTTGTGGGATTTTACCTTCCATACTGGCTTTACAGCTATGATTTTGCCGGCGATATTGCACTTCAGGGAGGCAGAAAATATACCAGAGGAAATTATGTCATTGTAGAGGAATATAGTCTTAGCGGAAAGCTGAGTGGGGAAGTGAGGAGTATTCCTTTTGATGCATCCCTTCGCTTTGACGATGACATTTCTGGGGTAATAGCTCCTTTTTCAAAGGATAAAATGAAGGAATTCAGCCCCAACTATCTATTAGGATTCTATAGTGAAATTGCCGATGTGGAATCCTCCGGGTACGATAAAGAGGCTTTTTCCATGCTGATGGAAGAGATAGAAAGAACCGTGCTGGGAGAGAAGGGCTTTAACCGGAAAGATATTCATATCCTCGGTCGTTGTAATCCGAATTTTTCAAGAAAGGACAGTTCCGTTGAAAGAGGCGTGTTTCCTATTTGGTTCTTAAGCTATAAAAAGAATAACCGAATTGCATATGCGGTAGTAAATGGAGAAACGGGAAAGGTTTACTGTGATATTCCGATTGATGAAGGGAAGTTCCACAAAACTTCCTTGCTCTTTGCGATACCTCTTTTCTTTGCCTTGAACCTTTTCCTGCAAATTTCTGCAGAGACGCTGCCCATTATTACTTTGCTGCTTTCCCTTTTTCTTATTTTTTTATCACAGTTACAGATGGCAAAGATCCATGCAAGGGATAGACTGGCTCTTCGCTATAACAAGAAGCAAAGGCTTATGGATGAAAACAGCAGTAAAAAAAGCGGAACATTGGGCGGTGTAATAGCCCTCCTTCTTTCCGTGATTATTTTATTTTGGCATCCCGTGCAGGATGAGTATTATTATATTGCGGCAGTACTTTCCGCCTTTGCTTCCATTCTTTCTTTGAGAGCAATGATTCGTAAATTTAATGAACTGACCACCCGTGCAATTCCTGATTTTTTTGAAAAGAAGGAGGAGTGATGAACAAGACGATTTTGAAAACCCTTCTTTTGAGTTTTTGCATCAGTATTTTCGCTTTTGGAAAAAGCTATGCTCTGGATCAAGCTGCTTTTCTTGCCTCTTCCGTTTATCAGAATAGCGAAACGGGCTACACGGCTTATATTGATGATGAAGAAGATTTACTGAGCAGTTCGGAAGAGGAGAGCTTAAGAAAGCAACTGATTTCTCTGACAGAATATGGCAATGTTGCCTTTCTTTCGGGGAGAGGAGAATATAGTGCAGCAAGTACGATTCGGAATTTTTATAACACCGTTTTTTCCGGAAAAAGTGGCTTGATTTTCTTTATTGATATGGGAAATAGGGAGATTCGGATAGAAAGCGGCGGCACTTTTTATAGGACGATTACTACGAATGTAGCTAATTCAATCACAGACAATGTCTATCGCTTTGCCGGTGACGGTGATTATTATAAGACGGCTTCCCTTGCCTTTTCTCAGGTAGAGGCAAAGATGGAAGGACGCTTTATTGCGACCCCGATGCGCTGGATCAGTAATTTTTTTCTGGCAATATTCTTGGGATTACTGTTTAACTTCAGCCTCTTACTTTTCTCATGGAAGCAGAATAAGGCAGGTTCTCGCGCGGTTCTCGGAGTGCTTCACCCGGATATTAAGCTGGAAGACAAAGAAGTGATCATGACAAACCAGTATAAGATGCGCGTCAGCTCCGGCGGAAGCGGCAGCTCCCATGGAGGTTCCTTTGGTGGAGGCGGATTTTCAGGAGGCGGAGCTTCTTCTTCTGGTGGAGGCGGACATCGTTTCTAGGTGATATACAATAAAAATTGCAT
>CAUTEL010000192.1:0-3469 GCA_963537185.1 uncultured Oribacterium sp.
GATTATGCTGCGCCATTATGAAAGAATAAAGGAGTAAAATGAATATTGTTGAATTTTTAAAGCTTATTGTGTTTGCTCTTGTAGAAGGCTTCACGGAGTGGCTGCCGATTTCTTCCACAGGGCATTTGATTTTATTACATAATATTATTCCTTTGCAGGGAAGCCGGGAATTTTTTTCCACCTTTGAGGTTGTGATTCAGCTTGGCGCGGTAATGGCGGTAGTAAAGGAGTTTGCTGTTCGAATCTGGCCACTTGGAAAAAGAAAAAAGGGAGGTGGATTCTACCTGAAGGAGGAAAAGACTGTTCTTATCGGAAAAATACTTCTGGCCTGTTTACCGGCAGCAATATTTGGCTTGGCTTTAGATGACATTTTAGACCGATTTTTATACAACGGCTTTGTGGTCTCCGTGATGCTGATAGTATACGGCATATTGTTCTTATGGATTGAAAAAGTCAATGAAGAGAAGGAATTTCAGATTACGAGAGTAGAGGATTTGTCTTGGACTCTTGCTTTTAAAATAGGGCTTTTTCAATGTCTGGCACTGATTCCCGGGACTTCCCGTTCCGGTGCAACGATTATAGGAGCAATGCTTCTTTCTGTAGGAAGAGTAGCGGCAACAGAGTTTTCCTTCTTCCTGAGCGTTCCGGTAATGGCTGGCGCCAGTTTACTAAAGCTGATTAAGCACGGCGGAAATTTTTCGGGCTTAGAGTGGCTTATGTTGCTTTTCTCCATGGTACTCGCTTACTTTGTGAGCCTGTATTGCATTCGTTTTCTGCTTCGCTATGTAAGGAGTCATGATTTTAAAATCTTTGGATATTATAGGATTATTTTTGGCGGAATTGTACTTCTGTGGTTTGCGGTGTCCCGCTTTCTTGTGTAAGAAAACCGTAATAGCACCGTAATAGAAAGAAGGTTGTATGGACTTTTTCTATCGGGTATGCTTATACGCAAAACGGACAGTATTTAGAATCCGGAAAAAGAAAAGGGGAAAGAAATGAAAGGAAAAGGACTTATACTGGGACTTGTGCTTTCCGTAATGCTCAGCATGCAAAGCCTTGCGGCCACGGAAATCGGCTTGAACTTAGATTGGAAATATGCTTCAAATGCTAAAATCAATACAGGAAAGGCAATATTATATACATCCGACAATAAGAATCCGAAGAAGATTACGATTGCGGTGAACGCAGGTCATGGTACCAAGGGAGGAGAGAAGCTTAGAACTCTCTGTCACCCTGATGGAACGAGGAAGGTAACGGGCGGAACCAATGCTGCCGGCTCCACTACGGCAATGGCTGTTTCCTCCGGAATGACCTTTAAGGACGGAACGAAGGAAGCAACTGTAACTCTGCAGATGGGACATATTTTTGCAAAGAAGCTCTTGAATGCGGGATATGATGTCCTTCTAATTCGAGATGGAGAGGATGTGCAGCTGGACAATGTTGCCAGAACCGTACTGGCTAACAATAAGGCTGATGCACATATTGCTTTACACTGGGACTCCACCGAAAAGGACAAAGGTGCATTTTTTATGTCGGTACCCGACTCTTTAAAGAGAATGGAGCCTGTGGCTTCTCACTGGGAGAGCCACGAAAAGCTGGGAGAGAGCTTGATTGCCGGATTAAAGGATAAGGGAGTGAAGATTTTTTCCAAGGGAAGTATGGACATGGATTTGACACAAACTTCTTATTCGACTATTCCTTCAGTAGATATTGAGCTGGGAGATAAAATTTCAGATCACAGTGAAAAGCAGTTGAATCTCTTAGGTGATGCCTTAGTGGATGGAGTGAATAAGTATTACGGTTTTTCTTCTTAATTAATCCTTGTGTTTTCAAAAAAGCATTTGTATACTAAGCCATGGTGTCGTTAGACAGCATGGCTATTTTTTTAGGAGAAAAAGAGTCTATCCTGTTGGAGAAGGGTGAGGAAAGAGTATGAGCTATCTCTCTAGTTTGTTCAGTCTCTTCGGAGGCTTGGGGATGTTTTTATATGGGATGACCGTAATGAGCGACGGTATGCAAAAGGCTGCCAGTTCAAAAATGTCCAAATTTTTAAATATTGTAACGGAAAATAGGGTTATGGCAGTTATACTGGGAGCCGGAATCACGGCTTTGGTACAGTCCTCATCAGCAACAACAGTCATGGTGGTAGGCTTTGTTAATGCCGGTATTCTCAACCTTTCTCAGTCTGTAGGCATTATTATGGGAGCGAATATCGGAACGACGATTACGGCATGGATGGTTTCTTTAACTCAGGTTTCCGGTTCCGCCTTAAGCATCTTTAAACCTGAATTTTTTGCACCGCTACTTGTGGGCTTCGGTTCTTTTAGACTTCTTTTTGGAAAAAAAGGAAATGATGACCTTCTTGCAGATTTTTGTGTCGGTGTAGGACTTATTTTCATCGGCTTGGAATTTATGAGCTCTGCGGTTTCCCCCTATGCGGATTCCCCCATATTTTCGAAAGCCTTTCAAGTGATGGGCGGAAGTCCCATACTCGGTATCCTTGCCGGTGCTGTGGTTACGGGACTCATTCAGTCTTCTGCAGCGTCGGTTTCTATATTACAGACTTTGGCTTTATCCGGTGCTGTTCCAAGAACTGCAGGCTTTTACATCACCCTGGGACAAAATATCGGTACCTGCGTAACAGCTATGATTTCCTCTGCAGGAGCCTCTCGTACGGCAAAAAGAGCGGCAGTGATTCACCTGCTGTTCAATGTTACCGGTGCTATTTTGTTCGGGATCATTATTTTCCTATTAAGCATTCCCTTTAGCGGCTTTTTTCAGACAAACTTAAGTCCGGTAGAGATTTCTCTTTTTCATACTATTTTTAATATCAGTTGTACTGCCGTGCTTTATCCCTTTGCTGATCTTTTGGTGGCGATTTCCGGAAAGCTTGTTATAGAAACGAAGTCGGATAAGGAAGAGGCGGAGAATCCGAATCATTACACGGAGGTAGAAAAGAATCTGATACAGCATTTAGACCTTCGTATCCTGGAGTCTCCTGCGATTGCCATTGCTGCAGCTAAAACGGAAGTAGTTAATATGGCGCGTATTACTGCTGAAAATATCCGTCATGCTTCCAATATTTTATTAAATGAAAATACGGAAGAAATTCCGGAAGTGTTTGCAAGGGAAACGATTATTGACAATATGCAAAAGCTACTTACAGAATATTTGATTCATATCGGGAATCTTTCCTTAAACGAGATGCAAAAGCTTGAAGTGAACAATATGTTTAATACTATTACGGATGTGGAGCGTGCGGCTGATCATGCAAACAATATTGCGGAGCAGGCAAAGTATGCCGAAGAACATCATATTTCCTTCTCGGAGATAGGACAGGACGATTTAAAAAAGATTTCAGGCAAGGTGATTGAATCTTTTGTATCCAGTATTGATGCTTTTGAGAAAAATGATTTGGACATGGTTGTAAGAACGGCACATCTGGAGGATCAGGTGGATGAAATGGAAG
>CAUTEL010000193.1:0-3467 GCA_963537185.1 uncultured Oribacterium sp.
TCTCTCAGCTTGCCGATTTTTCGCTAAGCTGTCGAATTCAAATAGATAAATGTATTTACATAAAATATATTCGACAATATGCACTAATCCTACTTCTATTTATCGACATTCTCCCTATAAGAAATAAGTATTCTCTTACTAAATTTTCGGAAAAAGAACACTGCTTTTTTTGGAATATGCTATACTACCTCCGAGCACAGGGCGCTATGCATAGATAGCACCCTAAATAAGCAGAGTCAAAGCTTTATAAGGAGAATAATTATGATTACCAATGATAAGGGGTTTATTCCTCTGAAGCACAGAGTCATTGAAGGCCTTGCCAAGCTTGCCTGGCAGAATAATGTAAACGAAGAGAGTAAAGAGCGTTTGGTCAGAGAGCTCTCTCCCGGCCCTAAGGCAAACTTTCGTTGTTGTGTCTATAAGGAGAGAGAAATTCTTAGAAGAAGAATCCGTCTTGCCTGTAATGAAGATGCGAATCCCTGTCGTCACAGCAGTAATATTATTCAGGTCATTGATCCGGCCTGTGAAGAGTGCCCTATTTCTTCCTATTCCGTAACGGACAACTGCCGTCTCTGTCTTGGAAAGGCTTGTCAGAACAGCTGTCACTTCGGGGCTATTACCATGACGGATCAGCGTGCCCATATCGATCCCATGAAGTGCAAGGAATGCGGAATGTGTGCTTCCGCTTGTCCCTACAGTGCGATTGCCCAGTTAACCCGTCCCTGTAAGAAGCCCTGTCCGGTAAATGCCATTACCTACAACGAAAATGGACTCTGCGTAATCGATGACGAGCGTTGTATTCGCTGCGGACAATGCGTACACTCCTGCCCCTTCGGCGCTATTTCCACTAAAACCAGCGTATTGGATGTAATTTCCGCGATTCAATCCGATAAAGAAGTCTACGCCATGTGTGCACCGGCAACGGAAGGACAGTTCGGAAAGGATATTTCCATGGGTGCCATTCGCACCGCTTTAAAAAAGCTTGGCTTTAACGACATGGTGGAGGTTGGCCTCGGCGGCGATATGACTGCCGCTTATGAAGCTCTGGAATGGTCCGAGGCAAGAAAAGAAGGAAAAAAAATGACCACTTCCTGCTGCCCCGCCTTTATTCACCTTTTACAAAAGCATTTTCCGGAGCAATACAAGGAAAATATGTCGGAAACCCTCTCTCCTATGGCGGCCGTTTCCCGCTACTTAAAAGCCATTCACCCGGGCTGCATCACTGTCTTCATCGGCCCCTGCATGGCAAAGAAGTCCGAATCTCAGGAAATGGGCATTGAAGGTAATGCCGACTATGTACTTTCCTTCGGAGAATTTACCTCTCTCCTCCGTTCGAAGGAAATCAGCTTGGAGCCGGAGGTGAAAACATATCAGGAAGCTTCTCTTTGGGGCAAAAACTTCGCAGGCTCCGGCGGTGTTGCCAATGCCGTTATGGAGTGTATGAGGGAGAGAGGAGAAGACACTACCGACATTAAGCTGCGTGCCTGCTCAGGCGGAAAGGCCTGCGTGACGGCGCTTTCTCTCCTAAAGGTTGGCAAGCTCCCTGAGGACTTTATCGAAGGTATGGCCTGTGAGGGTGGCTGCGTTGGCGGTCCTTCCAGACACAAGGCGGAAAATGAAATCAAGAAGTCCAGAGAAAGCCTCTTAGATGAAGCCGATACCAGAAAGGTGCTCGATAATCTGAAGAATTACCCCATGGATAAATTCAGTATGATGAGAACGAAGTAAATAGGATACCGTTCGTCCTATGCGTGACACTCATTATAAAAAAACAATCCCCCTGCAAAGGAACTTAGAAATGCTTAAGTCCGTCTGCAGGGGGATTTAGATTTTCAAGTTATAAATAATGGAGTTATCTTTCGCCCTTTTTCTTTAATATCTCTTTTCTCCATCCGGCGTTTCAATCACCACACTGGATTTCTTCCATCGAACAAGCACCATATAGAGCCAAAGTAAAACGCCTACTCCAAGGTATACGCCAAAGGACATCCAGGATCCGATTCCCTGTCCCAAAGTACAGAAGAAGGCAATGAGGAGCATGATAATCATCGCAAGATAGGTAAAGAGATTTCCATGCTTTAAAGCATTCGGGCTCTTCCAATGCGGGTATTTCTGCCTGATTCTGGTAGCCGAAACCATTGTTAAGGCATAAGCACAGGCACAACCGAAGGACATTAAATTAAAGAAGTCGTTCATAAAGGTTGTTGCATTCATAAGCAAAATAAAAATCAAACTGATTGCCAGTAAGAAAATATTCGGAAGAATCGGTTGCTTATGTTTATTCAGCTTCTTAAAGGCAGCCGGAAGAAAATTCTTTTCCGACATGGAATAGAGCATTCTTACAGTAGACATCCAAAATCCCATGATGGATGCACCGAGTCCCATAAATACGGAGAAAAATCCGTAAAGCACCGGCCAAACTGTCCAGCCGAGTGTTCTCTGCATATTGGTAATGGTCAGGAAACCGTCTTTCGCAGTGCCTTCCGTGAGGTTTTGGAAGGAATCCAGTCCCGCTACACAGAAGTAGAAGAAAACATAAATCAGTCCGCAGGTAATTACCGAACCGCAGATAGCCTTCTTCGTATCCTTAATCGGGAAATCTCCCTCCTCTACCATCTGGGGAACCGTTTCAAAGCCGAAGTAAGGTGTAATGAGAAGGGCCATTCCGATAATCCAGCCGGGAATGCCCAGTGACGGACTAATCGTCGTCTTAAGCAAACCGTCGGTAATATTGGAAAAGCTCCAATGTCCCGAGAATAAAATTAAAATACCGGTAATCAAGGTGGAAACAATATTTACAAATAAGCATAAGGCTTGGGCCTTAACCAAAACATTGACATCCTGCAAAGACAAAAGAAAAACGAGTACCAGGATGCATACGCCGATTAACATAATGGCATTAAAGCCTAAAACCAGCCCGAATGTACGACTCACCCAAGTGGCTATAGCCATAACCACAGCCGGCGGGACAGCAATCCAAGCCGCCATAATAAGCCAAGACGCAAAAAAACCGACATGCTTGTTCATTCCGACAGTGTTGTAAATCAGTTCTCCGCCGGAGGTGTGGAATAAAGGCGCCAGTTCCGAATAGACCAAGGCTGTCGGTAAAATCGCCAAGGTCATAAGACCGAAAGCAAGCCAAGTTCCGGATCCGCAATAACCGAAGAAGACGGAATCCCAATAGCTTACCCATGTGAAAATGGAACCGGTCGCAACAGTGTAGACAAAAATCAGTTGTAAGCTTTTTTGCAAGCCGCTATCTTTTTTTTCTTCTGACATACCGCCCCTCTTTTCTAAGACGAACAAATCTCTTTGAGCAAAAATTTGTAGAGTGCAAACTCCCACTCGTTAAGCATAAAACTAAACAAGAAGAAATTCCCCGTCTGAATCAAATAACAACAATTCCATATAGTTCCACTCATTTAATATTGTATTACAGTCCTTTAAATAGTCAATAATTTAACAAT
>CAUTEL010000194.1:0-3464 GCA_963537185.1 uncultured Oribacterium sp.
AAAATAAGAGAAAGTGTTTTAACTTTCTCTGCGTTGCTGTGGAAAGCATCTTAGGATTTCTTGCTTTATATGTTCTATATTATTATAATAGGACGGATAATGCTTAATGAAGGAGTGAATCATGTTTAAAAAAGTAGATACCAATATGAACTTTGTGGAAAGAGAGAGGGAAGTCGAGGCGTTTTGGAAAGAGGAAGATATTTTCCAAAAGTCCATCGAGGAGCATAAGTGCGACAAGTCTTATGTCTTCTATGACGGTCCTCCCACTGCAAACGGAAAACCGCATATCGGTCATGTGGAGACCAGAGCATTTAAGGACATGATTCCCCGTTACCACGCCATGAAGGGAAATATGGTTCCGAGAAAAGCCGGCTGGGACACCCACGGTCTTCCGGTAGAGCTGGAAATCGAGAAGGAAATCGGAATCAACGGCAAGGAGCAGATTGAGGCCTATGGCGTTGCTCCCTTCATTGATTTATGTAAGAAAAATGTTTGGAAGTACAAGGGCATGTGGGAGGATTTCTCCTACAAGGTCGGCTTCTGGGCGGATATGGAAGACCCCTATGTAACCTATCATGATGACTTTATCGAGTCGGAGTGGTGGGCATTAAAGGAAATTTGGAAGAGAAAGCTCTTATATAAGGGCTTTAAGGTTGTGCCCTACTGTCCCCGTTGCGGAACCCCGCTTTCCTCTCATGAGGTAGCGCAGGGCTATAAGGAGCTTACAGAGCGCTCCGCTGTAGTGCGTTTTAAAATTAAAGGAGAAGAGGGCTATTTCCTCGCATGGACAACCACACCTTGGACTCTTCCCTCCAATGTGGCGCTTTGCGTGCACCCGGATCTGGAATATGCAAAGGTAAAGGCAGCAGACGGGAATCTTTATATCTTAGCCGTAGCGCGTCTTGACGGAGTACTTTCCGGTCTTGCGAAAGAAGGAGAGGAAGCCTACTCCATTTTAGAGACTTGTAAGGGTAAGGATTTGGTAGGGCTCTCCTATGAGCCTCTTTACTCCGGTGCGGAGAAGGAAGCGGAGAAGCAGCATAAGAAGGCTTGCGTAGTGGTTTCCGACCACTATGTCAGCGCAGAAGACGGTACCGGTATCGTGCACATTGCTCCTGCATTCGGTGAAGATGACGGCCGAATCGGAAGAGAGAACGATCTTGCTCTCGTGAAGTTCGTAGACAGCGAAGGAAAGCTTACGGAGGAGACTCCGTTCTTCGGTATGCGCTGTAAGCCGACAGAAAAGGAAGTTTCGGAAGGAGCAATCAGCGCCGATCCTGAGGTTTTAAAGGACCTTGATAAGAGAGGCCTGCTTTTTGATGCACCGAAGATGACGCACAGCTATCCGCATTGCTGGCGTTGCGGAACACCTCTTATTTACTACGCTAGAGAGAGCTGGTTCATCAAGATGTCTGCCGTAAAGGATGAACTGGTTGCCAATAACAATACAATTAACTGGATTCCGGAGTCTATCGGAAAGGGAAGATTCGGTGACTGGATTGAGAATGTACAGGACTGGAGCCTTTCCCGTGACCGTTACTGGGGAACTCCCTTAAATATCTGGGAGTGTGAAGGCTGCGGACATCAGGATGCGGTCGGTTCCATTTCCGAATTGCAGGAAAGAGCGGAAAATTATCAGGATGTTTTAAATAAGTTAAAGGCGGAAGGCGATAAGGGCTATTCCTCCGACTATGTAGGTTATGAGCATATTGAACTGCATAAGCCCTATGTGGATATGCTGACCATTTCCTGCCCGCACTGCGGAAAGAAGATGAAGAGAGTAGCAGAAGTGATTGACTGCTGGTTTGACAGCGGTGCCATGCCTTATGCGCAGCATCATTATCCCTTTGAAAATAAGGAGCTCTTCGAGTCCCAGTTCCCGGCGCAGTTTATTTCCGAGGCGGTTGACCAGACCAGAGGTTGGTTCTACTCCTTACTTGCAGAGTCTACCTTACTTTTCCATAAGGCTCCTTTTGAAAATGTACTCGTGCTCGGCCATGTGCAGGATGAAAACGGGCAGAAGATGAGTAAATCGAAGGGAAATGCGGTAGATCCGATGGAGGCTTTACAGAAGCACGGTGCCGATGCGATTCGTTGGTTCTTCTATACGAACTCTGCGCCCTGGCTTCCGAACCGTTTCCATGACGGAGCAGTAGTGGAGGGGCAGAGAAAGTTCCTTTCCACCCTTTGGAACAGCTATGCTTTCTTTGTTTTATATGCAAATATCGATAATTTCGATCCGACAAAATACAGCTTAAACTATGAGAGCCTGTCTCCGATGGACAAGTGGCTGCTCAGTAAGCTGAATACTTTGATTGCTACGGTGGATACAAATTTAGCACAGTTTAAGATTCCGGAGGCGGCCAATGCCCTTGAGGAATTCTGTGATGAGCTTTCCAACTGGTATGTAAGACGCTCCAGAGAGCGTTTCTGGGCGAAGGGCATGGAAGAAGATAAGGTCAATGCCTACATGACGCTCTATGAAACTCTGGTGACTTTTGCAAAGCTTGCAGCACCGCTTGTGCCCTTTATTACCGAGTCCATTTACCGAAACCTTGTTTGCTCCGTTGATGCAGCGGCTCCGAAGTCGGTACACCTTTGCAAATACCCCGTTTCGAATCCTGCTTACATCATTCCGGATTTGGAAGAAAATATGGACGAAGTGCTGGCTCTTGTAAAGCTCGGAAGAGCGGCAAGAGAAAGGGCACAGGTAAAGAACCGTCAGCCTCTTTCCGTAATGTATATTTCCGGAGGAAAGGCATTGGATAAGCAGTATGAGAGCATTGTACAGGAAGAGCTTAACTTAAAGTCCATTGCATTTAAGGAAGACTTATCCGATTTTACCGCCTATATCTTTAAGCCGCAGTTAAAGACGGTAGGACCGAAGTACGGCAAGCATTTACAGGAAATCCGTACCTACCTTACAGAGCTGGACAGTAAGGCGGGAGTTAAGGCCCTCGAAGAAGGGGCTATCCGCTTCACGGCAAAGGACGGTACTGCAGTAGAGCTTTCCAGAGAGGATCTACTGATTGAGTCCACGAAGAAGGACGGTTTCATCACGGAAGAGGACGGAAAGTATACCGTGGTTCTCGATACCAACTTAAGTGAAGAGTTGAAGGAAGAGGGCTTCTTAAGAGAAATCATTTCCAAGGTACAGACCATGAGAAAGGAAGCCGGCTTTGAGGTTATGGATCGTATTCGACTTTCTGCGAAAGGCAATGAAAAGCTTATTGCTCTTATGCAGAAGTTTGAAAAGGAGCTTTGCAAGACTGTTCTTGCGGATGTGCTTTCCTTTGAGGAATTAAAGGGCTATGTAAAGGACTGGGATATTAACGGAGAAACTTTAAGTCTTTCCGTGGAAAAATGCTAAAACGCTTTTTTAATATAATTTAAAGAGACATTTTGTCGCTTTATAAAGAAGAAGCTGTTTTGTTGACGGGTCTTAGAAAAAAAGAAAAACATAG
>CAUTEL010000195.1:0-3463 GCA_963537185.1 uncultured Oribacterium sp.
ATATATTATAAGATAATCATGCTTCTTAAGTGCAAACTTCCTATACCCCTTTGAAGCTAAGTAGGAATCTTCACAAAATGAAAAAGAAGCTGTAAAAGCTTCCAAAAGGGCAAAAGCTTGATTGATATCTTCCATCAGATTATTTGCAGCTTGCATACTTTTTAAATTAACTGCTAAATACTGTATTGCGTTTTCAATTTGTTTTTCCGCTCTATCAGTAACTTTAATTTTATAAACCATACTTTGCCTTTATTTCCCTTAGCATAGTGCCTGCCGGTTTCGTTCTACCTGCAAGAATATCTGATTCGGCTATCTCTAAGTCTTTATAAATCTGCTCTTTGCGATAGATTTCCTCGTAGCTTTCAATACTCATTAGTACCATATCCCCGTAGCCATTTTTTGTAACATAAATCGGTCCGTCATTTTCATGACACATTTCTGAAATCTTAGCGGTATCTTTCAATTCTTTTATCGGAATAATTTTAGGCATTCACTCACCCCCTTTTCCAAGTTCTAATTATGCCATAATTATGTCCTTTATGCAAAGCACTTCTTTCTCTTCTTGCGGATTCCCCAGTGCTATGCTAGGATATTTTTCTATAAGAGGAGATGAAGACTATGATGATTTCAACCAAGGGGCGCTATGCCCTAAGTACTTTAATCGATATCGCAAAAAATCAGGATGAGAACAGTCCTGTTTCCATAAAGGAAATGGCAGAGCGGCAAGGCATTTCCCTGAAATATCTCGAACAGATTATTTCCCTGATGGTAAAGGGAAAACTCTTAAAAAGTGTGCGCGGTGCGAAAGGCGGCTACCTTCTCTCCCGAGGTGCAAAAGAAATTCTTGTCGGAGAAATCTTGGATACAGCGGAAGGGACTCTTGCGCCGGTAGACTGCGTACGAGACGGCGTAAGTTGTGAAAAATCCGCATCCTGCCCCACCTTTCCCCTCTATAAAGAAATAGAGGATGCCATTTATTCCGTGGTAAATCGCTATACACTCTGGGATCTCGTGAAAAGCAGCAAGGCTTAAAAAAACTGTGCTTTCTACTTCTTTTATGCTATAGTAAATGTTATGTTTCACTCGCAATATGAGCACTTTCGTAAACGAAATCGTACGCCTTATGTACGATGCACATTATGAACTAAATGGAGAGTATATGAAGTTAATCAGTTTTGCCATTCCTTGCTACAACTCTGCAGCCTATATGGGAAAATGCATCGAAAGCATCCTTCCTGCCGGAGAAGAGGTGGAAATCCTCATTGTGGATGACGGTTCCCGGAAAGACAATACTTTAGAAATTGCAAAGGAATACGAGCAGAAATATCCTACTATCTGTAAGGCAATTCATCAGGAAAACGGGGGACACGGGGAAGCCGTAAACACCGGCTTAAAAAATGCAAGCGGGCTTTATTTTAAGGTCGTAGATTCCGATGACTGGTTGGATTCCGATGTCCTTTTGGAGATATTGGAAAAAATCAGAAACATTACCCTTTCCGGAGACAGCATCGACCTTTTCGTTGCAAACTTCGTCTATGACAAGGTCGGGCAGGAAAACAAAAAGGTCATGTCCTATGGCAATGCTTTCCCTGAAGAAAAAATCTTTAGCTGGAATGATATGAAGCGCTTCTCTCTTGGGCAATATATCCTGATGCACTCCGTGATTTACCGCACAAAGCTCCTTCGCGATGCCAATCTTGTCCTTCCGAAGCACACCTTCTATGTAGATAATCTTTTTGTTTATCTGCCGCTTCCCCATGTAAAGAAGCTGTATTACTGCAACAAAAACCTCTACCACTACTATATCGGTAGAGAGGACCAGTCCGTGAACGAAACCGTGATGATTGGAAGACTGGATCAGCAGTTTAGGGTAAATCGTCTGATGATCGATTCCTGCGATGTCATGAAGGTACAGCCTAAAAAGCTCCGTAACTATATGATTCTTTACTTGGAAATCATCACCACCGTCTCTTCCGTTCTTTCCATTAAGTCAGAAAAGGAAGAAAATATGGAGCGTAAAAAAGAGCTTTGGAATTATCTAAAAAAAGAGCATTTCCCGCTATGGCTTCGTATGCGCACAAGCTTCCTCGGACAAGGGGTAAATCTTCCCGGAAAGATTGGAAACAAGCTGACTATTTTAGCTTATCGCTTAAGTAGAAAGTTCTATGGATTTAACTAAGAACTCATGATCATCCAAAACCGGCTTTGCATGGCAAAATGATTCTTGCAAGGCCGGTATCTTTTTGCTAAAAAAGACTTAAATGGAAATCATAGTTAAAGCGAAATCATAGTTAAATCGGAATCATAGTTAAATCGAAATCGCGAATAAGAATCATTCACGATCAACAGGGAGAAGAAATGAAGATTGTAGTCATCACCGGCGCATCAAGAGGAATCGGAAGAGCTGTAGCAAAGGCCTTTGCCAAGGAGGGATATTCTCTGCTTTTAAACTGCGAAAAGAACTTTTCTTTACTGGAAGAGTTGAAAGCGGAAATCGAAGAAGAAGCGAAAGTTTCAAAAGCAGAAAGGAAAGTAGTGCTAGCAACAGTCGAAGAAACTTTGCAAAAATTCGATAACAGCAAAGAAAAAAACAGCTCTGAGAATAATTTTGAGAATAACTTTGATCAATCCTTGGAAATTACCCTACAGCAGGGAAGTTTTTCCTCCGAATTCCTGGAAAGCTATTTTCAAGCTAAAGAAGCAGAGCAAGCAGAAATAGAAGAACTGGTCTTAGTCATTAATCAGGGAAAGTCCACCTTGAATCTCACACAAGACTATACTGCCGATGAAACCGACAGCCTCATTCAGGCAAACCTCCTCGAGCCTTTTCATCTCGCGCAGCGCATGATTCCCTATCTGCTCCGGGCAAAAGAAGGAAGAGTTCTCTTCAGCTCCTCTGTTTGGGGAAATGTCGGCGCATCCATGGAAAGCCTATATTCTCTAACAAAGGGAGGCATCAACAGCTTTGTAAGAGCTCTCGGGAAGGAGCTTGCGCCCTCTCAGATTGCAGTAAATGCCGTTGCCTTTGGGGCAATTGATACCGATATGAATGCCTGGCTTTCCAAAGAGGAAAAAGCAGAGCTCGAAGAATCCATTCCCTACGGCAGAATGGCAAAGGCAGAGGAAGCCGCTGATTTCCTGCTTCTTCTTTCCAAGGCACCGCTCTATCTCACCGCACAGGTCATTCCCTTTGACGGAGGGTGGATTTAAGCACTTAAGTACAAAGCTTCACACTCCCGCAGGTTCATTCTTGTAGTAATGCAAAACCCTTGTGTATGTTTCACATTTTCTATATAATCAAGAGCAGATGCTAAACTTCAGTTAAACGAGATACCGCACGCTTTGCGAGCGATACTTATTATGAATAAAAACTGAAGTTTTTTGAATAGATTTCCATCAGGACGTAAGTTTACGTAAAAGGTGACGCCATCATGATTCATTATCAATTTTGTCAGATGTAAAC
>CAUTEL010000196.1:0-3440 GCA_963537185.1 uncultured Oribacterium sp.
TAAGACGAATCGTCTAGAGTATCAAGGGCAAAAGATATGGCATAGTAAGGGGAAAGAGTTTCCAATTTCGAAGAGCGGTATTTTACTGTGCCGGTAGTATTGTAAATGGAGAAAAGGAGTATATTTATGAAAGGGTTTTTAAAGGAGTTCAAAGAATTCGCATTAAAGGGAAACATGATTGATTTGGCAGTAGGTATGATTATCGGTTCTGCATTTACCGCATTGGTAAACAAGCTGGTTAGTGACCTCGTTATGCCGCTTATTTCTCTTGTTACCGGAAAGATTGATTTTGAAAATATGTTCATTCCTCTTGCCGGACAGACCACGAAGGTATACAGCGAAGCTGTAGAGCAAGGGGCTGTATTTGCTTACGGTTCCTTCATTACCGCTGTAATTAACTTCCTGATCATGGCATTAGTAGTTTTTGCTTTTGTAAAGCAGATGAACAAGCTGAAGAAGGAAGCTCCTGTTGCAGATACCGAGAAGGAGTGCCCATATTGCAAGACAATGATTCCTATCGAGGCAACCCGTTGCCCTCATTGCACATCTAAGCTTGCAGGCTATGCAGAGGCGGTTTAATCAAAATTGTATTGGGGGATAATCCATCAGGAATGGATGGAGAAATTTCATCAAGAAGCGATAGTGAAGCTTACTCGTGATGATAAGGCGTTTTCACGGCTTCTTATAAAAAGCGAATAGAAATTGGAATCGTGGGTATTGGAAGGAAGACCTTTTGGGTTTATAACAATAGTCGGATATGTAGGCTATCGTTTGCACTTTTTCCATATCCACGATTCTGTTTTTTCCAACTTTACAGTATGGATTGGGAGGGATTATGAAAGAAAGAGAGCGTGAGAGAATGGCAACCAGAGCCGCAGTTATCGGTATACTGGCAAATCTTTTTTTGTTTATCGTAAAATATCTGCTTTCCCTTTTTCTCCATTCCTTGAGTATTGGCGCAGATGCTTGGAACAACTTATCGGATATGGGAAATTCGCTTATCAGCCTTTTTGCGGGGAAAATCTCCGGAAAAAAAGCGGATAAGGAGCACCCCTTTGGACATGGAAGAATGGAGTATCTGGCGGCTTTTTTGGTTAGTACGCTGATTATCCAGCTGGGTTTTCAGACGATTCGATCAGCTCTATTTTCTATGGGGAAGAAAGAGGAACTATCCTTTTTTGCCCCTGCCCTTTGGATTCTTACTTTGTCCGTTTTTGTTAAGATTCTTCTCTTTTTCTATTTTCGTTTTGTAGGAAAGAAGATATCCTCTACTTTGTTTAAAGCAACATCCATGGATGCCCTTTTGGATTCTTTGATGACGCTTTCTACTTTATTTTCCACACTGCTTTACTATAAGAGCGGTTACAATGTGGATGCAATACTGGGTCTTCTTTTGGGGGCGCTAATTCTTTTTAACGGGGCAAAGATGGCGAAGGAAACCATTACGGAGATTCTGGGGAAACCCATTGAAGAAGAGCTTTATGAAAAGATTCGCAGTACAATCCTTACGGAAAAAGAATTTTTGGAAGTTCATGACTTTCTTTATCATCCCTACGGTGAACAAAATGCGATGGGAAGTATTCATGTGCAATGCGACGGCGGAAAAACGATTGCCTTTATTCATGAAAAAGTAGATGATATGGAAAGAAGAATCAAAAAGGAATTCGGTTTTTCCTTATTGATTCATGTGGATCCTGTCGCTCCGGAAAAGCTGGAGGTCTGGCTTTCTACCGTGGTGGAAGAGGCACTTACAAAGTATGATGCGGAGGGGAGTTTCCATGATATGCAGCTAAAAAGAGAGGGAGAGGAAAAATCACTGTACTTTGATCTTCTTTTGCCCTATTCTGTAACGGAAGAGAAGGCTTATCAAATCATGGAAGAAATAAAGGCTTCGGTGAAAGAAGAAAAGGGAATGGGCTGCGTCATTGAGCTCGATCGCCCTGTAGTTGATACGGTAAAGGAGGAAGGGATTTCTCTATAAGAATTCTCGGTTTTAAAAGAAAATCTAAGGAAAGCTGTTGTAAAGCAGTAAGGGAAAAAGCAAAGAGAGGTAGGGGAAATGTACGAAATCAAGGAACGCGTGCGTTATTCCGAGGTGCGCGAGAATGGGAAAATGGATCTTTTTGGAGTGGTAAACCTTCTGCAGGACTGTTCCACCTTTCATTCCCATGATGTGGGGATGTCCATAGAAAGAGTACTGGAATTGAAAAGAGCTTGGCTTTTAAGTGCCTGGAACATAGAACTCTATGCATTTCCGGCACTTTATGAGGAGCTTACAGTCGGCACCTCTCCCCACTTGTTCCGCGGAATCTTCGCCTATCGAAATTTCTGGATTAAGAATCAGAAGGGGGATTACCATGTTAAGGCTGACAGCGAGTGGTTTTGCATTGATACGGAAAAGGGAAGACCGCAGAAGATTACGGAAGAGCTGGTAGCGCCCTTCGGAGAGCCGAAGGATGAGCTGCATTTACCGCCCCTGCAGCGAAAAATCAGTTTTCCCGAGGAATGGATAGAGGGAGAGAACTTTCTTGTTCCGAGAGAATATCTGGACACCAACCACCATATGAACAATGCCCGCTATATTGCACTCTCCGAGGAAATTCTTTATCAAATCAGCGGGAAGCCGGCCTTTTCCTTTTTTGATTCTGACTATGACGAGGAAAATGAAAAGAAGCCGGAAAAAGGAAACGAAAAGAAAGAAAAGAACCTGTCTATCGGAATTCGCGCAGAATATCTGAAGGCATATACCTATGGGGACCGCATTTTCCCGAGAATTGCGATAGAAAGCAATCGAAAATGTGTTGCCTTTTACAATCAGAATAAGGAGCTGTGCTGCCATGTTGAAATTAGGGAGATCCCAAAAATGTAAGATTCTTAGGGAAAAAGACTTCGGTGTCTTTGTGGGAAATGAGGGAGAAGAGGGAATTCTTCTGCCGATTCGTCAGGTCCCGAAGGGGAAGAAAGTAGGTGATGAGCTTACGGTCTTTGTCTATAAAGATTCCAAGGATAGGCTCATTGCGACAACAAGAAAGCCCTATATCGAAGTGGGAGAGGTCGCAAAGCTTAGAGTCAGTGATGTAAATGCCATCGGTGCCTTTATGGATATAGGCCTGGAAAAGGACATTCTTCTTCCGCACAGAGAAATGCGTTATGCTTTAAAGAAGGACATGGAGGTCGAAGTTTATCTCTACATTGATAAGACTGAGCGTCTTGCGGCAACTATGTATACGAAGAAGAAGGAAGATGCAGTGCATATCAGTCAGGAAGAGCTGAATACTTCCCGCTATGAAAAGTGTGCTGAGCAGATTGAACATATTCTGGAAGAAAAATTTGAGGGACATATTCCCTATACCGATAAAACAGTGGATCCGGAACAGGTGAAGAAGGACTTCGGTGTATCGAAGGCGGCTTTTAAGAAGGCAATCGGAAAGCTCTTGAAA
>CAUTEL010000197.1:0-3432 GCA_963537185.1 uncultured Oribacterium sp.
CCTTAAGGATATACGGAATAGTTCCTTCTATCGAAAAACCGCTTAAAATCCAAAGGCTGAATTTTGTCTCAGGCAAAAAGCTGAAAATAATAAGTAAAATCCAAACGAAGAAAATCCACTCTATAGCGCCAAGGCCAAGTCCTAGAAGTCTGTTTCCAAGATTCAATACCGGAAGTTTAAAAAGATATTCCAGAATCTGTTGGACTATCTTTAAAAGTAGCCTAAAAAAGATATAGAGCAGAATAAAAAAAAGGATTCCGTTAATGAAGCTAATAATTTGTTGTGCAAGATAGTCCTGCCACTTTCCTATTGCCTCATATAATCCTCCAAAAACAGGCGGCTCAGTCGGTTTTGGCTGTGAGGGCAAGAAATCCGCTATTCCTTTGGGAATCAAAACGATATTGTTTTTAATCGGCAAAAAAAAAGACCATATTTTTGTAAAAATTCCCTTCAAAAATGTATTTTCCACAACAGCCCTTATAGCAAAGGGATAGAGCAGCTTTGCTAAAATAATGGAAATAAAAAGGGAAAGAACGGAAAAAATTTTTTTCACCGCTCCCTTTCTATATCCTATGACTGCAAAAATAATAAAGGAAAGGAGTAGGATAATTCCTACCCCTATTTCGCTGCTTCCCATCATTTACCCCATAAAATGTTCTTCTCTTAAAATGAGCTTATCATCCTTATCGTACTTCGGGCGGAATAGGGAACCAATCTGCTTTCCAAAACTCGGTTTTTCCGCCTGATCCGCGCTTTCCTCGATTAAATCTCTGGCACTTTCTTCGTTTAAGACAATACCGTCTTCCTCCATAAGCTGAATGCGCTCATACAGTGCGGTAACTCCTTTTTCCGTAATACTGCAATCGATACTTGCTGCATAATCCATAGCATAGCGGGCAAACTCCTCAATATCCATGGATTTGGAGGCGGACTTCTTACTCTCTCTTAGCGGAACCTCCTGCTCTTTTTCAAAGATGTCCGAGTTGTCCTGCTGTCTCACTGCGGGTTTTTCTTGTTCTTCCTTTACCCTATGTTCTTTTTCCGCTTCTTCCTCCAAAACTTCCTTATAGGGTCGTGCCGGGCGTTCAAAGATAGAAGGCTTGTGCGGAACATACTCTTCTTCCCCCTCTTCTTCCTCGTCAAGGAATTCGTCCTCTTCCTCGTAGAACTCCTCGTCTTCTCTTGCCTCGGGCTCCTCATTCTCTTCTTCCTGTCCGGGCTGTTCATCGAGGTCTACATCCTCTAACAGGTCATCATCCTCTTCCTCATGTCCGGAGACAATATCAAAATGCTCTAAGAATTTAGGTCTATCCTCAGCCAAACGATCAAAGTGGTCGATTTCATCGATTAGCACAATGGAGGAAGCATCCTTCGCCTCTTTAATTTGCTGCTCAATTTCATCTAAAACAGAATATTTCAGCTTACCGGCACTTTCAATTATCAGATCTCTCTCCTGAAGCTTATCCTTAAAAGCGGCAAAGCCCTTCTCATTCAGCTTATCCGCATTAATCTTGGCAACCTTGAAGTTTACTCCGTATTCCTTATGAAAATACTTGATTTCCTCTACAGCAATGTGGAAAGCTTTTTCCAGGGTCTCCGCTTCGATAATCATATGATAGTTTGGAGAGGCCGAGCTGTCTTCCGCAATATCCTCTATGGAAAGGCTATCTTCCACTGTGTTTTCTTCCTTGTGAAAATTCTCTTCTATCTCACTTTCTTCCGACTCCGAATCTTCCTTTATTCCCTCTTCTTCAGATGCATCTCCGGCGCTTTCTATTATTTCCGCATCTTCTTCGTCATAGAATTCGTCTTCTTCCAAATCCTTCGATAAAACCGCTTCCTCAGTAACTTTTGGTTCTTCTTCCTGTACGGAAAAAGCACTATACTCATTTTCTTCCTTAACGGGACGATAATGAAGTTTTAAATCCATGGCTTTATCCACATATTTTCCCATTCCAAAAAGAAGAATCATCTTATCGCAGATTCGAACGCAGTCGTCCTCCCTTCCGGCTTCACCGTATAACTTGGCAAGCTCATATAACCACTGCTCTTCCAGCTCTGTTTCCGTATAATTTTCCAAAGGTCCTAAAAGCTGAGATGCTCTTGCACCTTTTGCCTTTAAAATCATATATTGTAAAAGATATTTTCTGGGATCCTCAGGGCTCACATCCAAAAATTCATGATAAAACTCTACAGCATCATCAATAGCTCCGGAGCTTAAGGATAACTCGGAAAGCTTATATAAAAAACGCTTTCCGACCGGAGCTCTTTCAAAAGCAAGTAGTAAAATGTCCTTTGCTTCCTCATATTCTCCGTTTTTTTCATAGATTTCCGCAATGGAGGAAAGCAAATTAACACTGCGCACTCTGTTCCAATCAATAGTGTCCGCAATTTGCATAGCCGTCTTATAATCTTCCTGGCCAATCAATTTTTTAATTTGCTCTGCCTTAATGCTAAACTCGTACTTATCCATATTTCCCCTTTATCCTTTACAAGCTGACTCTACCGTCCAATGCTCTAAGGAGTGTAATTTCATCTATATTTTCTATATCTCCGCCAACAGGGACTCCCGAAGCAATCCTGCTCAGTCGAATTCCCAATGGCTTACACAGCTTAACAATATAGCTTGCTGTAGTCTCCCCTTCTAAGGAAGAGTTGGTGGCAATAATTATTTCCTCCACTTCTCCCTGCAAGCGTTGCATAAGCTCCTTCAAGCGAATATCATCCGGGCCTATTCCGAGAAGCGGAGAAATTGCTCCATGAAGTACATGGTAGACGCCATTGTACTTTCCAACCCTCTCATACGCTCCCATATCCCGAGGGTTCTCCACAACCATAATCTGCTTGTGGTCTCTTCCGCTATCGGAGCACACCGGACAGTACTCTTCATCTGTCAGCGTACAGCAAAGCTTACAATATCTTATGCTGTCCCTTGCTCTTTTTATACTGTCGGAAAGTGCATAAGCACTCTCCTTATCATCATTAATAATATGATATGCCAGTCTTTGTGCCGACTTTTGTCCGATTCCGGGCAGTCGGGAAAGCTCTTGCACCAGCTTATCCATATCCTTGGAAAAATATTCCATTAAAATCCTAAGCCCATTCCACCGGTCAGTTTGCCCATTTCCTGACTGGAGTCCTTTTCTATCTCTTGTAATGCCTGGTTCACTGCTAAAGCAATCATTTCCTCTAAGGTCTCTACATCCTCGGGGTCCACGGCATCTTTATCCAATTTCACACTGAGAACTTTTCTCTCTCCATTTATAACAATCTGTACCGCACCGCCTCCGGCTTGTCCAATATATTCTTTCTTTGCCAGTTCTTCCTGAGCTTCTTCCATCTTGCGCTGCATTTTCTGGTACTGCTTCATCAGATTGTTCATATTCATGCCGGGCATACCTCCGGCAAAACCACCATGCTTAGCCATTTTTC
>CAUTEL010000198.1:0-3417 GCA_963537185.1 uncultured Oribacterium sp.
CTCCGGGAATAAAACAAGGAATAAATGGGAAGGAGATATTTTTGAGTTTTTTTCTTTTGGCTCCAAAATAGAGGGAAAGAAAAATGGATATCAGTGCGGAGCATAAAAGTCCGGAGAGGAAAAAGAAGAAAAAACTCATATAATCCATATACAAAGAAGAGCAGAGCAGAAAAAATGCATCTCCTGTTCCAAGAGCACCTTTAGACAGCTTGGAAAAAAACAGCATAAAGAAGGAAATAACGAAGGGGTAAAAGCTATAGAGAAAGGAAAGACAGGGGGTAAAGCCATTTTGAAAAAAATCCTCCCAAAGTGTAAAGACATAAAAGGGAATTCCCATAATTAGAAAACAGAGGAGTAAGTATTTTGGAAGCAGCCTTTTTCGAAAATCCCATACTACTGCCAATAGAAAAAAGGAAAAGAAAAGTAGGCTTCTGATAAGCAGAAGGATGAAAATGAAGTCCATGATAAGCTCCTTAAATGTAGAAAGCGGATTTTTAGAAAGAAACGAAAGACTGGACTGCCCTTTTCTAATTTCCGCACCTTGGGCAGGGGTGTCTTCCTTCTGAAAGTGCCTGAGACAAAGGGATTTCATGAACGGAGGAACGCATGGCAGGACAGTCTGTGGTACTGTGATACCTTCTTCCGGCTTCCGTATAATAAACAACCGCGCTGTTTAGGGAGGGTTTACAGCTCTTACAAGGACAGAATTTCCCTCCGTATTTTGCGCTACTGCCGTCTATATTTCTCGGACTTGCACTTAAAAATTCATTGGAGATATAGCTGCAGTCTCTCGCTTTATGATAAACAGAGGAAGGTCCGTCAATGACAAAGACCATTTCTTCCTCTTCTTTTGCTTCATTCCCTTCCTCTTCCCACCTTGCACCCTTTACACCTATCCATGCTCTTCTGTGAGCAATTATTTCCTGATAAATAGATTTTTTGCTGACTATGGAAAGAGGAATCAACTCTTCATACTCCAAGTCCAAGAGAATATCATCTTTTGTAATATGTGATTTCCATGCCCGAATATTTTTCATCCCTTCCATTTGCAGGGCTTCAGGGAGATAGATATCCTCCAATGCGCTTTCTCCAATGCTTAGAATTTCGTCAATATGCGGGACATCTTCTACGGCTGTTTTTTTAAGCCCGTAGTGTTCCAGATATTTATACATACTGACAGCTCTGGCATTTTTTTCCAATATAGTTGAGATTTTTATACTTCGATTAAGAATTAGGAGCGGTGTCATAAGCATGACCATGGCTAAAATGAATAAGCTCAGAGAAAGAGAGGCTTCAATAGTCATGGAAGCGGAATAGGATTTCATATAGCCTCCTTTACTGACTGAGATTCTTATATTTATAGTCGGAGTGCAAAACGAAGCGGTATCCGGAGCTCCCGGTATTTACACCGATCATTTCCAAAAATCCTTTATGGTATAGACTGTGTCTGGATGAGATTCCTGCGTCGGTAGAGAGATAATAAAGACATTGCTTTATTTGAAACGAGCTTTCCTTTTCCCTTACCGTATTTCGAATGTTTTTTTCCATGCAGCTAAGCATGGCGTTGTTTATTTTGTCCTGCTCCAGAAGACCTTTAGTAAAAAGGAAGCCTCTAAGATAATCCATGTAGGACAGGCCATTTTCTTCGCTTCCTCCCTCCTCCTCATCAAGGTAAGAGCGAAAGTCAAGGAGGTGGCTTAGGGAAAGCTCCCAAGAGTCCATGCTGTGCATCACAGGAACTCTTTTTTCATTTAAGAGATGCTTTACATCTAAAAGAGACTGGGCAAAGGCCCATACTCCGATGACAAAGATACTGAAAACGGCAATCACGACAGGATTTGCAGTGGCAGCCAAAAAGCTGTATACAAACTCTTCTACAGCATGACGCTTTTCTTCGCTGCAAAGAATATGAATAAAGTTCATAGCTTCTCTTACGGCTAAAAGAGAATTGACCTCTGCCGCAAGGTTTTGATAGTCGCTTTTCTTTCCATGCAGCAAATATTCCAGCTCCAAATTCGTAGAACCGCTGTAAGGAAGGGTTTTTTCGGAATCTTCTTTGTGATAGGAATGGAAGTAGCGAAGAGAGTATTCCCCCAATAGTCCAAGCTGTACCGGGTTTGCGGAAGATGCGGTATGGAAGGGAGATTGCCCATAGATTTCATCACTCCCGGGACAGTCCCGTCCCTTAGGCAGGAGCAATTCCAAGAGCTTTTTCTTACCCATGTCTTGTATGCTTTGCAGGATTTTTTTGTTCTTTTTATTGATTTTTGTGACTGCCCCTGTATATTCGGGCATATGAAGTTTTTGCCAGGACTCTGCTGTGTCGCTGTAAAATACATCAATTTCTGCTTGCAGGTCAACATCGTCATCTTCCTCTTCCTCCTCTTTGCTTCTCTTTCTTCTTCTATCCATTTCTTCTCGGATATATTCTTCGAAATGACTAACGCTTTCTTCAATGGCATTTATGTCGGAAACCAGTGCATCGACTTCTTCCGGGAGACGGTCTATGGCTTTTCGAATATTACCGCCTTCATTAATATAAGAGTCGTAGCTGCTTAGCTCTGCTTCAATGGCTTGAATACCATCCTCTTCCAGATTCTCTTTCTCTATTTCGAAGTCTCTTCTAAGCTCTTCGACCTTTCCCTTCAGTATTTCTGCCCGTTCATCGTAGCGGAAGACAGTGTTTTTCAGATGCTCCAGGTTGGAGCGTAGAGAGGAAGAATGAAGATAAAAATCCGATGCATCATTCCTGTTTAAATCGGATAAAGCGTTGCTATGAAGTGAAATTGAATTTTTACAATAACGGTCAATGTCATTGATACAATCCTCAAGGTACTCTACATCTTGGTGATTTAAAGCGTATTTATCCCGTAAGCGCTGTATACTTTCTGCTTCTTTCTCTTTTTTCTCTACATCTTCCAGAAGCCGGGAAATATCTGTTTCACTCTCTTTTTTTCCTAAAAATTCTATAGCATCCTTGGTAAGGAGTGCCGGCATATAGTCCAGTATCTCTTCTTCAAAATAATTTTTCTCCACAAGACTTCCTCTTCCGGAGAAGGAAAAATCATCCTTTTCCACTCTTGCCGGAAAGAGGTTTTTAGCATCGCAATAGGGCTTGATAAAATCGGCCAATTCCTCCTGCAATAATTTGTCATCTCGATATTCCAAGGCATATATACGGTAGTTTTCCCAAAGAGGCCTATGGAATTCGGAAAATAAGGATTCCATGGCGCTGTTTAAGGCGGTTTGCATATAATATCTTTGCGCTATTGTCCTGGCAGATTCCGTAATAGTAAGAATTAAGGCGGCAATCAGCACAAAGCTGAGGGAAAGAAATACCGTTATAGAGGCAGAGTTTCTTTTTTTAATCATGATTTTTCCTCTCCGTAGGCTAGGGCTTTATACGCTTTTAGCACT
>CAUTEL010000199.1:0-3415 GCA_963537185.1 uncultured Oribacterium sp.
AAGAGACAAGCTCCGATGTATAATAGGTCTGTATTTGGGGCACGCTCCCGCTAACTTCGCCCCTGCGAAGGGAAGGACTGTGTTTATTGATGAGGGACGCTCCAATGCAGTATAGGCATGAAATCGGGCACGCTCTCGCTAACTTCGCCTTCGCAACGGATACTAAGCGAAAAACTTCGGTACCCTTGTTTTTCGCAAGTACCGGCGGGCTCAGATTGCCCTCTTTCATGCCTATACTGCATTTGTCGCTTCAATTCATTGATTGTTACAGTCCTTCTCTCCTCAGGTTTTCGCAAGTATCGGGCTTAGATTGCCATCCTTGTAGAGATTTATAGGGTAAAAATTACTCTTCACTATATTGTTTACATTGGAGGGAATGCTCCATTATTGACCCTATAATGCGTAAATCTACGGTGAAACTTATTTTTACCATCCCATCCATGGGGAAAGTGCTTTATTTATTAAAGGAAAAGCGTTGGAGTTTTGCGTACAAGGCCTCCGGTAGGCGGAGTTCCATTTGTATTCCCTCCTCCTCGTAGGATAGGGAGAGAATTTTCCCTTCTTTCCGAATACTGTTTTCCCAAGCTGCTTCGCTGTAGGGGAGTAGGATGGACAGGGGGCGAAGATTGGCGGAGGCTTTCTCGCTTACCGCTTCCATAAGTTCAGAAATTCCAATTCCCTCTTTAACGGAAATGTAGAGCTTTTCTCCCCTCTTCTTGGGAAGCTCCGACAGGGGAAGAACCTTGTCGCATTTGTTCATTACATAGAGCATGGGGATATGACTTGCTTCCAGTTTTTTTAAGGTTGCTAGGGTGCTGTCCATGTGTTTTTGATAATTGGGGTCGGAATAGTCTACCACCTGTAAAATCAAATCCGCTTCAATGGCCTCTTCCAGAGTGCTGTGGAAGGCATCCAAAAGCTTGGGAGGCAGGTCTCGAATAAAACCTACCGTATCGGCAAAAAGGAATTCCTCTCCCCGTTCCCCCTTCACATGACGAATGGTGGTATCCAGAGTGGCAAAAAGCATATCCTTTTCTTCCACCTTTTCCTTCTGGCCTTCCTTGCTCCAATCTAAAATGGCATTCATAAGGCTAGACTTTCCCGCGTTGGTGTAGCCCACCAGAGCGATTCTTGGAATATTGGACTTCTCTCTTTTCTGCCGTTTTACCCGGCGTACTTCTTCCTGCTTCTTACATTCTCTTCGCAGAAAGGCCATTTCCTCCTGAATCTTTCGCTTATCCAGCTCAATCTTCTTTTCTCCTGCACCACGGTTGGAAAGACCGGCACCGCCGCTTCCGCCTTGCCTGGAGAGATTTTCCCGAAGTCCCACAAGCCTGGGCAGCATATATTGGAGGGTGGCATACTGCACCTGCATCTTCGCTTCCTTGCTTCTGGCCCGTTCCGCAAAGATTTGTAAAATCACCTGAGTTCTGTCCAAAACCTCCACAGAAAGAGCCTTGGACAGGTTATGGAGCTGGGAGGGGGAGAGGGCATTTTGGAAAATGACCAGATCCGCCTCATGAAAGAGTACGGCGGATCTTACTTCCTCCACTTTTCCGGAGCCGATAAAGGTAGCACTGTCCTCTCTGGCTAAGCTTTGGCTGATGCTGGTGCAGCATTCAATGGACAAGGCTTGACAAAGGCCGACAAGCTCTTCCATGTCCAGAGCAAAATCTTTGTTCTCCGGAAATTCCACACCCACCAGAACCGCTTTTTTATTTTGAATTTGATTACTTTGCATAAAACTCCTTTATCCTTTACTCTGATATAGCTCCGCTTTTCTCTTTTACGGAAAACTACTTTGTTTTTTTTCCTTTGGTATAGGGATGCCTTCCTCTCTTGCTACTTCCAACCACTCCGCTAAAACTATTTCAGCATTATGTATTGCTTCCGTTCTAGTCTTTCCGTCTGCAAAAAATCCTTTCAGTTCCGGAATTTCTGCTATATAAAGCTTATCTTCTTCTGCCCAGTACAATTTAATTTCAAATTTTCTCACATTTTCCCTCATAAAAGTATAAAGAAAGTTATTTATCAATACAAACAACGTTTATCTGCATTCCATATATCATGAAAATATAAAAGGATATAAATCAATGTTATGTATTTGCCCCGTGCTATAGGTCTGGAAGGTGGGGCGTCTGAGCCCGATACTTGCGAAAACCTGCGGAGAGAAGAACTGTATCAATCAATGAATTGAAGCGACAGATGCAGTATAGGCATGAAAGAGGGGCAATCTGAGCCCGCCGGTACTAGCAAACTTGCGAAGCGAAGAACTGTAGAAACCAATAAGATGAAGCGACTGATGTATAATAGGTCTGTAAGAGGGGCAATCTGAGCCCGTCAGTACTTACTGAAAGCGAGCAAAGCGAAGCTTGAAGTTAGTACTGCTACGAAGGCGAGGTTAGCGGGAGCGTGCCCCAAATACAGACCTATTATACATCGGAGCTTGTCTCTTCAATGGTTACAGTTCCTCGCTTCGAAGAGAGCGAGCTTAACGGGAGCGTGCCCGATTCCATGCCTATACTGCATTGGAGCGTCCATCATCAATGAACACAGTCCTTTCCTTCGCAGGAGCGAGCTCAGCGAGAGCGTGTCCACATTTCAGACCTATAGCTCATGGCAAATCTTGATTTTTTTCCTTTATATTTTCTCCTCTTCCTTCAAAGGATACCCCCAATTCCTTGCCCTCTTCTTGAAAAACCATGCCAGAGGCAGGAAGGGCAGTAGCAAAAGCAAGAAGAAGCGTAGAATCCGAAAGGCGGTATCCTGAAAAAATTCTTCCGGCATAATGTTTATCATACGGCTTAGGGCCGGATCAAAGCTCCAGTTCCCTTGAGAGAAAAAGAGCAGATGAAACTGCGTAAAGGCTTGGTCAAAGTTTTGGCTGGCGTAGAGGAAGAAGAGCAGTAGAATCACTAAAAAGCCTGCCATACAATAGAGGAAGCCTTTTCCCAGAATGGCAAGAGCCCTTCCGTGTTCTAAAATCACAAGCAGAAAGATGATAGCCAGGAGGGAGAGGAAGAACATCATTCGTAGGGTGAGGCTTAGGGTAAACAAAACCCGTACATCCGCCATGTGAGAGGCTTCATCTTCCTGATAGAAGTTTTGCTCTACACCATTTACCGAAACGGGGATAATGAGATTCTCCCGATCCCCTCGAAGGTAGCGAAGGGTCTCTCCCATAACCTTTTCCAAATCCGATAAGGGGATGGACTCTCCCCGATTCTCCAGCAAAGCCTCTTGAACTTGGTATTTTTGAAATTCCTGTCTATAATAGGAAGGATTTCCGTAGCAGGCCAGCTCAAAGCCTGAGACGAAGAGGATAAAGACTAGAAACAAAGAAAAAAGTAAACAGGCCAAAGGATAGAATATATGTTTTAAATGGGATTTCATGATTTCCTTTCTTTTGTTCTTT
>CAUTEL010000200.1:0-3405 GCA_963537185.1 uncultured Oribacterium sp.
GTTATTTTTCGTGCATCTGTTTCTTGTTTTTTCGACGCAGTTGGCACTCACCATCATCGGAAGATGAGCATAAATCAATAGTTCCGTAGGAAGTTTCGCATTTTTTGCCCAAGAGGAAAATTCTTTATCTTCTCGAAAATTAAGCTCTATCGGAAAAGTAAGACAGTCGGCACGAAAAACCTTCCAAACTTCCAAAGCCGAGGAATTGTAACTGTAAAGCGTATAATCAAAAACGGAGAGAAAATTTCTCTTTTCTACTCGCTGTAAAACAGAAACCTGATCCAAGCTACGAAACAAAAAGGCGGAAAAAAGAGAAGTTTCTTCATTTTCTGTTAGCCAGGAAAGACAGGTCTTTCCCGGGTCTTCCCGTCTTTCAATTCTCCGAAAACGAAGTGCAGGCTCTATCCCTCTTTCCTTTATTTTTTTAGCAAAACACCGGATTTCTTCCTCTGCAAAGGACGCTTCATCCAAATAAATGCGCTGAATATTCTCCGCCTTAAGACAAGCCTCCAGCTGTTCTTCTCTTTCAACGGATACCGATATATTCCCGATTTCTCGGATTTCTTCTAGATTTGGCAAGAATAGCCTCCCTCACTCTTTCGCATCCCTCTCTCCTTAAAGCATTTAAGGCGGAAAGGGGAATAAATACCTCTTCTTCTCCTATAATTCGCAGGGCTTTCGCATAAAAGCAACTGTTTCCGAGCTTTAAGAGCTGTTTTTCCATTTCTTCTTTCGCAGTAGCTCTCTGCTTCGCCTTTTCTACCGGCTGTTCACCACAAACGGTAATACAAATATCCTCATGCTGTAAGGAAAGTGCTAAAACTTCCCCTGTTTTCACCTTAAGCTCCATCGAAAGGGGAAGCTTTCTTTCTCGCTCTTCCATCGACTTCCGAATAAAAGCAGTAAGTTCTTCCTCTTCCTTTCGAAAAGGACGATCTAAAAGTGCAATCATTTCCTTAGCATTATGCTGATGCAAATAGGAAGTTTCGCCTCCTCTATCATATACCGCCTTTAAAAGCTTCCTGTCCTCATCTGAAACAGTATAACGCTCTCCTCTTAATGCCATATCCAAGTATTTTCTGTAAATGGAAACCACTGTCGCCGTATACAGTTCCGACTTCATTCTTCCCTCAATTTTCAAAGAATAGGCACCGGCTTTTAAAATATCCTCTAAAGAATCCAGCGTATTCATATCCTTCATACTGAGGAAATTTCCTTTTTTCCCGCCTGTAGTATAGGGAAGACGACAGGTTCCGGCGCATCTTCCTCTATTTCCGGAACGGCCTCCCAGAAGTGAGGACATAAAGCAGGCACCGGAATAGCTATAGCACATCGCTCCATGCACAAAAACTTCGAGCTCCGCTCCGGTAGACTCATAAATGTCGGAAATATCCAAAAGAGATAGTTCTCTTGAAAGCACAATTCTCTCCATACCAAAAGAAGAGAGGAGTAAAACCGCCTCTCTCGTATTGGCTGTCATCTGGGTACTGGCATGTAGGGGTAAATCGGGGTAAGCTTCCTTCAAAACTTTTGCTACGCCAAGATCCTGCACGATTACGGCGTCCACTCCCGCTTCCACATAGGGATCGAGATATTCCGTCAGATTTTGCAGTTCTTTTTCTTTAAAGAGCGTATTCACCGTCATAAAGAGCTTCACACCATATAAATGACAAAACTCAATTGCAGAAAGGAGTTCATCCTCTTCCGAGACGGAAGACTTGGCAAAGGCTCTAGCCGAAAATTTCTGTCCTCCCATATAAACAGCATCGGCTCCGGCAAAAACCGCAGCCTTACACACTAAAAGGGAACCGGCGGGCGCTAAAAGCTCCGCCCTGTACTTCTCCCCCATTATTTTTCTCCTTTATTTCCTTCTGTCTCAAAAAGTCTCTTCTGTGCCTTTTCGAGCTCCTGTAAGGCTCCATCCAGCTTCATCTGTGACTTTACCAAATCATGCTTTAAGGAATAAATCTCCTTTTCCAGTTCTTCCTTTTCCTGTTCCGCCTTCTCCGTCTTAGCCTGTTCTTGAAAAAGGTCATCACAGATATTAATTTGCAAAAGAATGGAACGAAGATCCTCGTCCAATAATCTGTAGTTCTTAAATTCCTTTTTAAAAGAAGTAATCTTTGCATTTAAATAATTGGAAACCCCGACAAGATAAGCCTCCGACTCCGTTCCGCTTACCCTGACGATCTTTCCGTCAATGATTACATCTACCGTATTTTTATCTCCCATTGCTTCTCACCTTTTCCCGATTATTGGACCAGACCTAAATGTCTGTATGCACTTTCTGTTGCGACTCTGCCTCTTTTTGTGCGATCAATGAGGCCTTGCAGTAAAAGATAGGGTTCAATCATGTCTTCTACTGTTCCGCTGTCTTCGCCAAGACTTACTGCCAAAGTTTCCAGTCCCACAGGACCTCCGGAATACTTATCCACTATAGCGCTAAGATATGCCCTGTCATTTTGATCAAGACCCAGCTTATCAACATTCAGTAAATCCAGGCTTTCCTCCGCTACTTCCATGGTAATCACACCCTCGTACTTTACATCCGCAAAATCCCGGATTCTGCGAAGCAGACGATTGGCGAGTCGCGGTGTTCCTCTGGAACGCATTGCAATGCTCTTTGCTCCGTCCTCTTCAATCGGGACGGAAAGCACCTTAGCACTGCGAAGCACAATTTTCGTAAGCTCTTCCTTCTTGTAAAATTCCAGCTTACTGATGATTCCGAAACGATCTCTTAAGGGGGCAGACAAGAGGCCTGCTCTTGTCGTTGCACCGATTAAGGTAAAATGAGGAAGTTCTAATCGAAGAGACCTTGTGCTACTCTCCTTACCAAGGAGAACATCTATTGCAAAATCCTCCATGGCAGGATAGAGAACTTCTTCTACCTGACGATTCAGTCTATGAATCTCATCCACAAAGAGGACATCCCCTTCGGAAAGACTGTTTAAAATAGCCGCCATTTCCCCCGGTTTTTCAATGGCCGGTCCTGAAGTAATCTTACAATTTACACCGAGCTCATTCGCAATAATATTGGAAATCGTTGTCTTCCCCAGTCCGGGAGGACCGTAAAAGAGGCAATGATCCAAGCTTTGTTTTCTCTTTTTAGCCGCTTCAATATAAATCGAAAGCATTTCTTTCAGCTTTTCTTGCCCTATATAGTCGGAAAGCATTTTGGGACGAATCTTCGGCTCATACACCAAGTCTTCCCTACTTTCCTCCGTCTGAATTAGTCTTCTTTCCATGCCCATTCCTTAAAAAGCGAGTTTCCGCAAAGCGGAGCGCAATATTTCTTCCGCATCCATCTTTTCTGCATTAGGAAGCTTTGCAATCGCAGCCCTTGCCTCTCCCTGCTTATAGCCAAGAGAAAGTAAGGCTTCCATAGCTTCCTGCATGGCCTCACTT
>CAUTEL010000201.1:0-3399 GCA_963537185.1 uncultured Oribacterium sp.
GTGCAAAGAAAAAATATAGTGCATAGAAAAAATATAGTGCATAGAAAAACTGTAAAGTATAGCAAAAAGTTGTAGAAATATTTTTTCGGGGATTAGGGTAATTGCTTCTTGTCAACGAACGAATTGGAGAAGAATGGGAGAAAGAAAAGGGACGGCACAAGGGGCATTAAATAGCCTTGGGCTTAGAATTTTAAATCAGTCGAAAATAGAGCTCAGCTTATCCATGCGATATCTTAGTCGCGCTTTGGATAAGCTCTCTTTTCAGATGGATTTTAATACAAGGCGAATCGGTACGGAGGGGGAGAAAATTCATTTTCACCCTGAGTTTATTTTTCAGCTTTATGTGGAAAGTCCGCAGAAGTTGTATCGTCTCTATATGCATAGCCTTCTGCACTGCCTTTTCCGCCACATGTTTAAGACAGAGGATAAGGAAGAGGAACTGTGGAATCTGGCAACGGACATGCATGTGGAATATGTTCTGGATTCTATGGATATTCCGCTCCTCTATCGTCCGGCCTATCCTTTTCGGGAAAAGTATTTTCAAAAACTCGAAAAAGAAGTGAAAAGCCTAAGTGCTGAACGCATCTATGCCTATCTTTTGGAGCAGAATCTAAGTTATGAAGAAAAAGAGCGTTTGGAGTCGGAATTTGTAAAGGATGACCACTCCTTTTGGGCAAAGCTCGGCGAGGAAGAAGGCCCCGTAGATTCGGAAGAGGCGGAAGATACGGAAGGAACGGAAGATACGGAAGGAACGGAAGATACGAAAGGAACGGAAGAGGCGGAAAGAACGGGAGATACGGAAGGCAAAAGAAATGCAGAAGCGGCTGAAGATACGGGAAGCCCTGAAGCAGAGAATGAGCTAAATAGTCCAAGCAGTCCAAATGACCTGACAGAAGACCGGAACTCGCCATCTCAATCAGCAAAAGACGGAGACAGTCAGTCCGATACGGAAAAAGACGGAGAAGGGCGCGAAAAGGAGAATAACGGAGCGCAAGGCTCCGGAGAATCCAAAGAACCGGAAAAGGAAGGGCAGTCGAATAAGGAAAAGGAAAGCTCCGAGGATGCGGAGCGCCGAGAGGAAAGGCGAAGAGCCTTGGATAAAGACTGGGAGGATATCGGAAAGCGTACGGAAGAGGAAATGAAGGATGATAAAGAAGGGGATAAGAGTGAAAAACTTTCCTGGTTCCTGCATTTGGAGCATAAGAACCATACTCCTTTTCAAGATTTCCTCAGAAAGTTCTCCGTAGATCGGGAGGAGTTGAAGACCGACCCGGAGTCCTTTGACTATGGCTATTATTATTTTGGACTCTCCCAGTACGGCAATATGCCGCTTATTGAGGAAAATGAATATAGAGAGAAGCGAAAGATTCCGGAGCTTGTAATTGCGATAGATACTTCCTATTCCACTAAGGGCGAAATGGTGAAGCGTTTTTTAGAGGAAGCGCTGGCAATCTTAGCGGATAAAGGAGCCTTCTTCAGCAAATGCCGGGTACACATCATAGAGTGTGATGATAGAATTCGGAAAGATCTTTTGATAGAAGACGCTGAGGAAATGGAACGCTATCGAGAAAGATTCGAGGTGAGTGGCGGATATGGGACGGATTTTCGCCCTGTATTCCACTATATAGAAGACTTACAGAAAAAGGGGGAATTGAAGGAACTCAAGGCTCTTTTGTATTTTACGGATGGAAGAGGAAGGTACCCGAAATATGCGCCGAGTTATACCGCTGCATTTATTTTCCCGAGAGGAGAAGATATTGACGATGAAAATGCTCCTTTCTGGGCGTTGAAGTTGTATATTTAGAGTGATGAAATGATGCATAATTAGAGGAATGAAACGATGCATAATTAAAGAGATGAAACAATTTATCTTTAAAGTAATGAAATGATATATCTTTTTATACTAATTAAACGATGAAGATAGAAAATGGTGCATAGAGAAGAACTTTTAAAAATCGGATTTTTATGGAGTAGAAAATGAACATACAAGAAGCAAAGGAAGAAATAAAAAGAACGGTGGAAGCCTATCACAAGAGGGATGCGGACGGAAGCTATAAGATTCCGGTCGAGAAGCAAAGACCGCTCTTTCTTATGGGGCCTCCCGGAATCGGAAAGACGGCAATTGTGGAGCAGGTGGCAGAGGAACTCGGTATCAACTTGATTTCCTATACCATTACTCACCATACCAGGCAGTCTGCCATCGGGCTTCCCTTTATTTCCAAGAAAATATATGGGGAAAAGGAGTATTCGGTTACGGAGTATACCATGTCGGAAATCGTGGCATCCGTATATGAGCAGATTGAGCGGACCGGCATTGAAGAGGGGATTTTATTCCTTGATGAAATCAATGCGGTCTCCGAAACACTTTCTCCGACTATGCTGCAGTTTTTGCAGTATAAAACCTTCGGAATGCACCGTGTGCCCGAGGGCTTTATCATTGTGACGGCAGGAAACCCCAGCGAGTTTAATAAGTCGGTGCGGGACTTTGATATCGCAACCTTAGATAGACTTCGTAAAATCGATATTGAAGAGGATTTCCAAAGCTTTAAGAGTTATGCCTATCAGGCGGGAGTCCATAGCGCCATCACCTCTTATCTGGAGATTAAGAAGGACCGCTTTTATTTTGTAAAGCAGGACATCGAAGGGAAACGCTATGTGACCGCGCGCTCCTGGGAGGATCTTTCAAAGCTTTTGCAGGTCTATGAGGAATTGCAGTATCCTTTGGAAAAGGAGCTTTGTCAGGAATATCTTGCCGACCCGGAGGTAGCGGAGGATTTTACGCTTTATTACAGTCTTTATCAGAAATACAGAGAAATATATCATGTGCCGGATATCTTGGAGGGAGCGGAAATTAAGGAAACGAGACTTTTCCTGGAAGCCCCCTTTGATGAAAAGCTGAGCTTACTTTCTCTTCTTACCGATGCTCTTCAAAATGCCTTTACAAACTATGTGAAAGAGAAAGAATTGCTTTCCCGTGTCTTCCGTTTTTTAAAAAATACCAAGGAAAATTTGGCTAATATCTCTGTTGACAAAGCGTTGGAAGAGGAGATAAAGAGACAGCGGAAGAGAATGGCGACCTTAAAGGAAGCGAGAATGCTTTCCAAAAAGGAGGAGAGTCTTCGTTTAGGTCTAATTCGAATTTTGGAAGAATTTGTAACGGCTTTAAAAGAACATACACTTTATAAAGTGAGTGATAAGGTAGAAGAGGAAAAATTATCTATCTATAGACAGGAAAAGTCGGAAGGGGAGTCCTCTTCAGATAAAAATTCTGATTTTTCGAAAGAAAACGAAGAGAAATTTTCCTTTATCAAAGATTGCTTTAGTAAAAAAGAAGCAGAACGGCAGCGGGATGTGGAAATGACCGGAAAAATGCTCAGCAATGCCTGGAATTTCCTCGGA
>CAUTEL010000202.1:0-3397 GCA_963537185.1 uncultured Oribacterium sp.
GCAATCAATATCCTTAAAATCTTCCCTTTGAAAATCTTTATTTAAAAATATTCTGGGATGAATGTTCCGCTCTGAAAGATTCTGCAAAATAATGCTCTGAAAGCTTTCCGCATCCTCTTTACTCTGATTCACAATCAGTGCCAAATTCATCTTGCAGTCCTCTCTAGTATAGCAATGATACTTTTAAAAAACTATCTTTCGCATTCCCTATTTTACACGATAAAGCCTCTCTTGCCTATAGTACTTACCAAGGCAAAATTCGCTTTTCCATTTAAAAAACCGCTTCTCTACCGGGCATCCCTTACGCTCTTTCGAGCATACCCTGTAGAAAAGCGGTTTTCTTACTCTTCCCGATTCCCTCTCTCTTAAACAAATTTGTCTGAACCCGGAAGCGGAAAAAGTCGCTACTCATTTTTTTCAATGCTTTCATCCCTTTGTCTTCTCAACTGATAAAACCAATAAAGAAGGCTGCCTGTCGTAAGAAAGGTACTGAGTCCGTAAAGCAGATTTTTGCAAGCATCCCCTCTGACAAAGCGTTTTGCCGCCAAATATGCCTTTGGCAAAATCTGCTTAAACCGTTCTATCGGATTCCTTTCCACTCCAAGCACCTCACTGTGTCCACTTGGAGAATGTTTTTTCAGGGCCGGATATAGTCCCCCTTTAGCCTTAAGCTTATCTACTCCCTTTGCTGTTTTCCCCAGATATTGGTTCACAAAGCTGATTTTACTCGTTCTTTCCGGCTCTCCCTCCTTTTGCCCCTGTACTACAGCATAGAGGTAAGGTGCTACGGCATTTCCCTCCCTACTTAAATCCGTCTTTAGAATCTGTATCTCTATATCATATACTGCAGTATCATAGCTGAAGCCCTCATAATTTTTTTGCTCCTGCCGAATTTTGTAGAAATAAACTCCCGTTTCCAAAAATTCCATATCCGTGAAGCTCCGCTTTTCCTTTCCCTCTCCGCACTGTATGTCGATATAATACGGATTCGGCAGGGGGGCGTTGGGACTTTCCACGGATCGTTCCATATAGATACGAAAATCGCTTTGTGGAGCATTTCTACCGCTTAGCTCCAAACTGAAAGGGATTTCCACCGTTACGGGAATCAGTTTTCCAAACTCTCTGTCTCTTGCTTGCAAAGAAAACGCTACCTCCAAAGAAAAAAGCAGGACGAAAAAGACTATATTAAACATTTGTTTTCTTCGTCTCATTGTCCTCCTCCCTTTCTATGGATTGATACGGGCAAATACCACCATTCGTCCATTGGTGGATGCGGAAACACAGGTAGACATGCTTATTATCCTGTCCGTATCTTTTATATTAATCTCTCTATACTGTTGAGAATTTTTTCGAATATAGTCCAAAAACTCGCCCATATTCCCTTCTTTGTCAGAGACATTGTAAATATAGGGATCATACGCATCCCCTTCAAAGCAGGCAAAAATCTCCAGCTTCCGCGTCTTATCCGGTAATATCAAGCTTCCGCTCCGATGCGTTTCAAAGTACTCCGGCTCAATGAACTTCATGATATCTCCGTACATTCCCCCACTATCCATGTGATGTCCATAGGTCAGAATATAGGGGTCGGAAAAATCGGGCTTGTTCCGGTAACTCATAAAAATGGAACCGGAAAGGGAAAAGTCCCCCATCACATCCTTGTTGACATACTCCATATCATTTTCTCCCTGTACCATGGGATAGTCAACATGAGTATCGTCTATTGTGATCCAAGCCCGCACATCTTCGTTTAATACAAGGAGGTCCTGAAATCCAAGAGTTTCGTCCTCCTTGGAGAAGGGCTTTAAAGCCATCAGTTCATTGTTCAGAAATCCCTCCTGCATGGTCATATAGGTATACCAGAGGGAAAAGCTTCCGTAGCTCATCAGAAGAATCATGAGTATTACCGCGAAGATGACGATGATCTTATCTCCGACTTTCGCGGCAATCACACCAAGCTTCATCTTACGCTCCCTTCACTACTCTTCCTTTCTCTTCGTCAGGAACATAAAGCCCATGCTTACTGCCACAAGAACCATCATGGCGTAAGGAACTACCGTAAGTACTACACCGGTAGGCGTAATCTCGTCCACATGGTTGTGGTAATCCACACCGACATCTTTTGCAAGGGTTCTTTCTACAAAGTCCGAATAGGTATCATTTACCGCTCCTGCAGATACAGGCTTTAAAACTTTATGCCCTTTTCCCGTTGCCTCCGGCTCCTTATTTCCGTCCGCAAAATCAATGGCGGTATAAACCCAGCTGTCGGAAGTAACAGCTCCGACAAAGTTCTTGTTCTGCTCTCTTACCTTTACCTTGGAGCCTTTCGGAAGGCCGAATACCTCAACCGCATCTCCGTCCTTAAGCTCGAGAGTTTTGGCATGAAAAGCTTCAATTGTCATAACCTCATATGTTCCGGGAGTGGGAGTGAACTTTGCCTTAATCTGCATGGTCTTTATATCATTTCCCACAGTTGTTTCTGTTGCACCGTGTAAGAGTTGGATTTCAAAGCCGAACTTTGTATCCTTCGGAACTAATCCTGAAATTCTCTTTCTTACCTTCAGTTTTTTCGGCTCATACTTGGTATAGCCCTGCGGAGTATCATTACCGGTTCTCTTTAACTCGCCTCCGTCATATCCGGAGTTCTTGTGCTTAGTCCAGTGGTTTCCTTTTTTATTACTTTCCTTTTCCGTGTCTCCGCTGTGCATAACATAGCCGTAGATTTTGTAGCTCTTTGTTGCTCCGCTAACTACCTCTTTTACATAGACATCGAGAAAGCGCTCTGCCTGATAAGGAGCTTCTTTCTTGGGACTTGCGGGGTTTGTATGATCCGCTTCCAGTCCGGCTGTGTCCTCCACCTCATCTTTATTCGCGCCGCCGGTTTTATCCTCTTTAATAACGAAGCGATACACTCCGGGCTTTGTAAATGAAGCTTCCACGAAGGTAAAGCTTACCGTCTTCTTAAAGGTCTGCTGCTTCTGTGCCGCGGAAATGGTCAAGCCAGTTAACTCGGTGTCTCCTGATTTAAATTCCACCGTTTTTTCCACCGTTGTTTGTCCTGCTGCGGCTCCGATTTGCTCCTTTGTACCGGGATAAACGAGAACGGTATTCGTTCCATCTGAAATGGATGTTGTACCGTTTTTATAACTAGCCGTGACACCCGGGGTACCCTCATTTATCTTATCTTCTCCGGTCTCTTTTGCAGGACGAATAGTGTACTTCCAGCTTACATTCGGCTCATCTACCGCTTCTGTCCCTGCCCCTTCCACTAAAATCACCTTGTTAAAGGAAACCGTATTTGACAGGATATCCTGGCCTGCTGTCGCTCCTACATTCGGAGCCGTTGTTCCTCCCAAATCACTTAAGTTCGGATGATCCTTATCAAATCCCCTCGCAAAGC
>CAUTEL010000203.1:0-3393 GCA_963537185.1 uncultured Oribacterium sp.
GATCAGATATGAAACTTATTATATGTGAGAAACCAAGTGTGGCAGCATCGATTGCTGCCGCACTCGGAATCAAAACGAAAAAGGACGGATACATGGAAAGCGCGGATTTTCTTGTGTCTTGGTGCATCGGACACCTTGCAGAGCTTTCCGCGCCGTCCTGTTACGGAAAGTGCTATGAAAAGTGGAGCCTTGAAGCCTTACCCATCCTGCCTGAAACATGGCAGCTTACCGTATCAAAGGATAAGGAAAAGCAATTTTCTATTCTAAAGGCACTTCTTTTTAGAAAGGATGTTACCGAGGTTATAAACAGTTGCGATGCCGGGCGCGAGGGAGAACTCATTTTCCGATTTGTTATGGAAAAGGCAGGCTGCAAGAAGCCTGTAAAAAGGCTTTGGATTTCTTCAATGGAAGAAAGTGCAATCCGAAAAGGCTTTGAAAATCTAAAGGACGGAAAAGATTATGACAGCCTTTACAAATCTGCTCTTTGCAGAGCAAAGGCGGACTGGCTTGTCGGAATCAATGCGACCCGCCTCTTTTCCCTTTTATATAACCATACCCTGAATGTAGGACGGGTGCAGAGCCCGACCTTAAAAATGCTGGTGGATCGAAACGAGGCGATTATGAGTTTCAAGAAAGAAAAGTATTATCATGTCCGCCTTGCTTTAGGGGATGCGGAAGCTGTCAGCGAAAAGTTTTCAGATAAGGACAAAGCGGAAAAGGTTGCAAGGACCTGCAAAGGAAAAACGTCAATCTGCACCTTTCTTACGACTGAAAAGAAAGAAGCGCTGCCGCCGAAGCTCTTTGACCTTACCGCACTTCAAAAGGAAGCGAACCGCATTTTCGGTTACACCGCAAAGCAGACCCTTGACCTTGCGCAGAGCCTGTATGAAAAGAAGCTTTTAACCTATCCGAGAACGGACAGCAATTACCTGACGGACGATATGAAAGAAACGGCGGAGACGGTTATCCACACTCTTTTATCAAAGTTTTCCTTTATGCAGGGCGTAAAACTTATTCCGGAGGTTACCGGACTTCTTAACAGCAAAAAGGTGTCGGATCACTATGCCGTGATTCCTACAATGGAGCTTGAGAAAACGGAACTTTCCCTGCTTCCCGAAAGCGAGCGAAACATTCTCTTTCTTGCAGGTGCAAGGCTTCTTATGGCTTGTGCCACTTCCCATATTTATGAAACGGTTACGGCGGTATTTTCCTGTGAAAATCATAACTTTACGGCAAAGGGAAAGACGGTTCTATCTTCCGGCTGGAAAGAAATTGAAGCACTATTTCTTATGAACCTGAAAGAAAAGCAGGAGAAAGAAAACGAAAAAGAGCTTCCGGTATTTTGTGAGGGAGAAAGCTTTGATAGCTTCATGATTAAAGTTACGGAGCATGACACACTTCCACCAAAGGCATACACGGAAAGCATGCTTCTATCTTCTATGGAGCGTGCAGGAAACAAGGAAATCACAGAGGACGCAGAGCGTAAAGGCTTAGGTACGCCTGCTACCCGTGCAGGCGTAATTGAAAAAATCATAAAGGCAGGCTTTGTTACGAGAAAGGGAAAGCAGCTTATCCCGACCAAAGATGGAATAAACCTTATCTCTGTACTTCCTGAAACGCTTACCTCTCCGCTTCTTACGGCAGAATGGGAAAACGAGCTTTCAAGGATTGCAAAAGGAGAAACGGATGCGGACAGCTTTATGGAAAAGATTGAAGCACTCACAAAAGACCTTGTAGAAAATGCAGACATCGAAAAAGTAAAAGCAGAACTTTTCAAACAGGAAAAAACGGTAATCGGATTATGCCCGCGCTGTAAAAGTCCCGTTTATGAGGGAAAGAAAAACTACTATTGCAGTAACAGGGATTGCCTATTTTCCATGTGGAAAAATGACCGCTTCTTTGAGGATAGGAAGATCACCTTTACCCCTAAAATTGCATCCACACTTCTAAAAGATAAAAAAGTAAAGGTAAAGAATATCTACTCTCACAAAACAGGTAAAACTTATGACGGTAATGTGGTTCTTTGTGATACCGGAGATAAGTATGTGAACTACCGTATTGAGATAGACAGGAAGAAAAAAGAAGAATAGCAAGCATAGGAAAGGGGTACCCTTTCCGTAAAAAAACTCCGTTTCCAAAGATATGAAAGCGGAGTTTTTTGCTTGCTGGGATAGTCCCAGACCCTTAAAAAACGAAAGGAGAAAAAAACCATGCCATATATGGAAAAAGCAGAAGAAATAAAAGAGGTTACGCCCATTGTCCTGACCTCTGAAAATCAAAAGGACAGACTAAAAGAAATCACGGATCGTTTGGAGCAAGGGATTTTAGAAGTCTTTGAAAGCGAAAGGTATAAGGAATATCTTCGCGTTATGTCAAAGTTTCATCATTACAGCTTTAACAATACCATGCTGATTGCCCTGCAAAAGCCCGACGCTTCCCTGATTGCAGGCTTTAACGCGTGGAAAAATACGCACGGAAGAACGGTCAAAAAAGGAGAAAAAGGAATCCGCATTATCGCTCCTGCACCCTTTAAGGTAAGGCAGGAAATGGAAAAGCTTGATCCGAAAACCAATATGCCACTTGTCGGAGCGGACGGAAAGGCAGTTACCGAAGAAAAGGAAATCACCATCCCGGCTTACAAGATGGTATCCGTCTTTGATGTATCACAGACGGAGGGAAAAGAAATACCCTCTATCGGAGTAAATGAGCTGACAGGCAATGTGTCGCAGTATGAGGATTTTTTTACAGCACTGAAAAAGGCTTCTCCCGTTCCGATTGCCCTTGAACATATCGAGGGAAGCGCTCACGGCTACTATCACCTTGCGGAAAAAAGAATTGCGATTGACGATAACATGAGCGAGCTGCAAACCTTAAAGACCGCCATTCACGAAATCGCCCACGCAAAGCTGCACGACATTGACTTAAATGCACCGAAAGAGGAAAAAGAAAATCGCCCGAACCGGCGTACCCGCGAGGTTGAGGCGGAAAGCATCGCCTATACCGTATGCTGGCACTACGGGCTTGATACTTCCGATTATTCTTTCGGATATGTTGCAGGCTGGAGTAGCGGAAAAGAGCTTTCCGAGCTGAAAGGCTCTCTTGAAACCATCAGCCTTGCCGCATCGGAGCTGATCGACAGCATAGACGGGCATTTTAAGGAGCTTCAAAGGGCAAGAGAAAATGAGCTTTCAGAAAAAGAAACAGAACCAGCTTTACAGGAAGAAAAACAGGAAACGGCTTACCTGCTTGAAAACGGAAACTATCTCTATATTCAGACCTGCGAAACAGGCTATGACTATACTCTGTATCAACCGGACTTTACAGACCTTGACGGTGGGCAGCTTGATAATCCGGAAATCTCTATTGAAAAAGCCCGTGATGAAATCCTAAAAA
>CAUTEL010000204.1:0-3364 GCA_963537185.1 uncultured Oribacterium sp.
CCTTTGGAGAGGGACAGGAGCTGTTACTTTTCCTTTCGGAGCTGACAAAGAGTCGTAATGCGCTTAGTTTCCTTTCTGATGTGGGAAATGAGACCTATTCTCGCTACAATCAGTATTTGCTTCTTAAAGACAAGCAGAAGGCTCTGCAGGAAGAAGCGGAGGAGGCATTGAAGAGATAGAATGAACAGTATAATTTTTATCATGGAAATGATTGGCACGGTAGCCTTTGCTATTTCAGGGGTACTTGCAGCTAAAGAAAAGAGAATGGATCTTTTTGGGGCAATTAGCCTAGGGTGTACCACGGCAGTTGGTGGTGGGATGATTCGAGATTTGATTTTGGGGCAAACCCCACCCATTATGTTCTTAAAGCCAATTTACACCGAAGTGGCATTTTTAACCAGTGTCTTATATTTTATTGTGGCGAAAAAGAATAAGCAGTATAGTAGAGAGTATATCACATTTTTACTCTATATTGCAGACAGTATAGGTCTGGGGGTTTTTGTTGTTGTGGGAAGTCTTGCAGCTTTTCGCGCAGGCTATCAAAATAGTCTTTTTCTATGCACTTTCGTGGGCGTTTTGACCGGGATTGGAGGAGGACTTCTCCGAGATATGCTTTCGGCGGAGCTCCCTATTATCATGCGAAAAAGAGTATATGGGGTGGCTGCAATTTTAGGAGCACTTTCTTTTTCTCTTTGTATGCAATGGGAAATAAAAGAGGGAGTGGCCGTTTTTATAGGGGCAAGTATGACTGCTATTATCCGATTTTTAGCCATTTACTATCATTGGAATTTACCATCCTTCAAGGATGATTAGGATGTAATATTAGACATATTTGGATTAAACAGAAGATTTCGATAACAATTATGAAGATAATTCACTAAAAAATCGTCGTTTCTCAATTTCGAAACGACGATTTTTGATTCTTAACCAGTGGTATAAGATAGATTCTAAAAGATTATGTGTATAACAAGCATCAGGTTAATAGTTTTACCTTTTACTCTCCTTGTTTCTCTTCTTTTGAATAAGTACAAAAGATAAAGCGGTAAGAGAGAGGAGGAAGAAGCTGAGATAAAGATATACAGCACCGTTATCGGATGTTTTGGTCCATCCTCTTCCCTGACGGAGTGTTTTTTTCACTCTATCTGCGCCAAGCACCTGAGGAGATGGTTCTGTAATATTGGAAGGAGTAGTTCTATCCGCCCCTAAAACCTCACCGGGAGTCTCTATGGTAGAGGGAGGAGGTGTTGTTCCGCCGGCAGGAGGAGTTTCCACCACTCTTGGAGGAGTACTTCCGCCACCGCCGGGATTTCCGGGAGTATTACCGCCCCTACTCGGGGTAGGAGGATTGCCTCCGTTATCATTTGGTTTAGGAGGAGTATTCTCATTGGTACCGGGAGTGGGAGGATTGTCATTTCCCTTTGGCGGGTTCGGGGTATTTTCTTCTTCCGGAGGGGTATTACTGGTGTTTGTTATGATGAAGCCGCGCCCGGAATCCAAACGATTCTCTATAGTACTGGTATAGCCGGGAACTTCTACTTCTTTTACTGTGTACTCTATTTTTTCGCCGTTCTTTTCTTTCAGTACAAAGAAATTGTGCTGCCAATCGTTTAAGGCATTTAAAGTAGCTGAGTCAAGGTATGAACCATTTCCCCAAAGTTCAACAACGATTTCTTTCGGACGCTTTCCTTTCCCTTCCCAAATCTTGGTTACCGGGATAACGAAGCTGTCGTCTTCATCATAGTAGTTGGTAATAGTGAATTTTGTGTCTTGCGTACCGGATATAGCAGCTTTATATCCCTTTACCGGCTCTTCCTTAACACTATAAACAATGTCTTTTCCGTCTTCGCCTTTTCTTGGCATTTCTTCAAAGGTATGCTGCCAATCGTTATCATCGGAAAGTATTGCGGAAAGATCCTCTTTCTTTTCTCCGTTCACCAGAAGATAAACCTTAACCCTACTGGTGTCTGAAGTGAAATTATCCATCAGGACATCGAGGGGGCCAGCGGCAAGACGGTTATTTTCACTATCATTCGTAAAATCATCATGAGAATCGAAATCCGCCGTATCGCTTAAAAGACTGTCATGCAAGGAATCATCGAATACAGGAAGTCTTCCGCTTAAATAATCATCAAGAAGAGAAGCGGGAGAGGGAGTACCGGGTTTTACGGTTAGAGCCCATTTCTTTTCTACAATGATATCTCGGGTGTTCGGATTTATTTTTTTGTTTGTAAGATCTAAGGGATATACCGCTTTATCGTCCGCCTCTTGTATTGATACATTGTGTACGGTCTTATCTAACTTATAACCGGAGGGCGGATCTACCTCTACAATCTCATACTCACCGTCTGTCAGATTGTCAATAATAACTTCTCCGTTATACCAGGTGGTGACCATTGTATTGTAATTGGAGTATTTCTTTGTGAGCATGAATTCCGCACCCTGTAAAGCTTCTCCGCTCGCTTTATCGGTCTTTTTAATATTGATACTATGCTTTTTCCCTTGGAATGCATTCAAATTTTGCTTTACAGTGTAAGTGCTATTAATTTCTTTGGTATCGATTCCTACGAGTTTGGCAAGGTTGTTGTAGGAGGAACCGTTCTCCGGGAATTCGTGGAGCTCCACAAAGTAGCGTAATTCAAAGCCTTCATTCGGAGCAATATGATCCAAATTGCATGTAAAACCGACAGGGATATCTTTTCCGTCATGCACAAAATCCGGATAGATGGTTTCTTCTTCAGCAGGCTTCAAGCCTTCGGAATCGGATCTTAAGGAATAGATGGATCCGGGATTTGCATCATCTCTTGCAGGTTCGAAATATTTTTTTCCATTTTGAGCCACTTTCCATTCACCGCTTCTCCATACTCCTCTTCGTAGAACGGGCTGGTATAAGGAGCCATCATCAATGGAGTATCCCGAATAAAAGCTGTACGGCATAAAGTATCCGAAGTTGCTTGCTCCTAAACGGTCCACAAACTGAACGGAATCATAACCGTTCTCATTATGCATTCCTTCGAAGCTTTTTGCATCAAAGCGAACCACATATTCCATAATATAATGAAAGTTCCCGTCATAATCTTTTATTTCCTGCACTTCTCCACGAACGGATTTGGAAAAACCTTGAGCAGAGGGATAAGCATAAGAGTTATCTTCTTCTTGCTCATTTCCTTCAAGAAGAGCGTTTTCCGTGTTGTAATCGGAGAGGAACTTGTTTTCCGCATTTTCTACATCCGTTACGGCTACGGCACTTTCTTCCGGCGCTGTGTTGTATATAGCTTCATTTTCCTCCAATGTAGAAGAAATATTGCTACTGTTTTCCATTTCCGTGCTTTCGGCATGCTCTTCCGAAATAAACAGGGGCATTTCC
>CAUTEL010000205.1:0-3359 GCA_963537185.1 uncultured Oribacterium sp.
TATTTATTCATTTTTAAGAGATTTTCATGAAGCTGTGTTTCGCATAAAAGTAGTGCATTTTCGGGGCAAGCCGCCCACGAAACCGCCCACGCTTATAGCAAGTGTCCCCGTACCTAAAGCATGACATACTTGCTCTTCCTTATCAAAACTCCACCATCTTCAGCACTTCCCCATCCAGCGTATAAATCGTGAATCCCTCTTCCGTAAGTACCCCGTAGCTATTCGGGTTTCCTTCTTTCGGAAGACTTCCCGATCCGGGATTTAAGTGATAGTAGAACTTTTCGTCTCGTTCTTTCTTCTCTGCCACAGGAAGGTGAGTATGCCCCTGCAAGAAGACATCTCCATTCTTTCTAAGAGGAAAGCTTTCATGGTTATACACATGTCCGTGACTTAAGAAAATGCTTCTACTTCCCAAGTCAAGCAGTGCATAGTCTGCCATAATGGGAAATTCCAGTACCATTTGATCCACTTCCGCGTCACAGTTCCCTCGTACTGCAAGGATATCATCCTTAAGAGGATTCAGCATGGCAATAACTTCCTTCGGCGCATAGTCCTTCGGTAAATCATTTCGCGGACCGTGATAAAGGAGATCTCCAAGGAGGAGAATCTTTTCATACTCTCCCGCCTTGTAAATGTCGATGAGTTTCTTTGTATAATAAGCCGAGCCGTGTAAGTCGCTCATAACAAAATACTTCATCTTACATCTTCTCCGGTGCAGAAAATCCAAGTACATGGATCGCGTCGGTCAGAATTCTCCAGGTCAGTGCAAGGTGTGCAATATAGTTCTTCTGCTTCTCCTTATTCTCTTCTCCAAGAATCTTTACATTGTGGTAGAAAGCATTGAAGCTGTTTGCCAAAGCATAGATGTATCCGCAGATCTTATGCGGTGCAAGCTCCTTCCAAGCGTCATTCATTTCGTCGGCAAATACAATAATCTGCTTCTCGAGTGCGAGTAAAGAAGGCTCACTATCAGACTGAATCGTATAGTTCTTTCCATAGTTCTTAATCCATGTAGCGGTATCTACCGAGCTCTCTCCGTTTGCCTCAGCATATTTCCGTAAGATGGAGGCGATACGAACGATGGTATAGAGGATATAAGGACCGGTATTTCCTTCAAAAGCACTGAACTTCTCAAGGTCGAAAATGTAGTCCTTTGTAATCTGGTTGGAAAGATCTCCGTACTTTAAGGCTGCAAGAGCGATAACTTTTGCAGTTTCCTGTCTTTCTTCACTTGTAAGTCCGGTATCCTTTCCTTCTTCCATACGGGAAAGTACGGAGTCCCGAATCTCGTCAATGAGTTTCTCTAAACGAAGCACTCCGCCATCTCTTGTCTTAAAGGGCTTTCCGTCCTTTCCGTTCATGGTTCCGAAGCCCATGAAGGTGAGCTTTGTTTCCTTCGGAAGGAGCTCCGCCTTTCTTCCTACACGGAAGAAGGAGGTGTAGTGCAATTCCTGACGGCTGTCCGCCACATAAAGATACCAGTTCTGCGGGTAGAGTTTCTCTCTATCCATAATGGTTCCGAGGTCGGAGGTAGCATAAAGGCTTGCTCCGTCGGACTTTAAAATCATACAGGGAGGCAGTTCTTTCTTATCTTCCGGCTCTGCGATATCCACGACAAGAGCACCGTTCGAGCGATAGGAAAGTCCCTTCTCTTCCAAAATTTCAATGAGTCTTGGGAAATAAGGCTCCGCATCGGACTCACCTTTCCAGATCTCAAAATGTACATCGAGGGCATCGTAGTTCTTCTTTAAGTCGGCAATGGAGACCTTCATGATCTTCTCCCAAACCTTCTTGTACTTCTCTTCGCCCTTCTGCAGTCTTACCGTAATATCCTTTGCACGGTTTGCATACTCCTCGTTCTTTAAGCTGCCATCGGCATTTTTCTCCTTTGCCTTCGCGGAAGCCAGGGGATAGATTTCCTCGAGCTCGCCGATGGTAAAATCTTTCTCCAGCTCTCCTCTTTCTTCCAGCTCTCCGATGATAAGACCCATCTGCAGACCGAAGTCACCAAGGTGCACATCGCCCACTGCTTCATTTCCCATACGGATAGCCAGACGCTTTAGGGCTTCTCCGATGGATGCAGAACGAAGGTGTCCTACATGGAGGGGCTTTGCTACATTTGCTCCGCCGTAGTCCACAAGAACTTTCTGTCCTTCCTTCGGATCCAAACCGTTTTTCTCATCTTCCGCCATCAAGCTGCAATATTTTGCAAGAAATGCCGGAGAAAGTGTCATATTCAAAAATCCGGGCTTTACCACTTCTACCTTGGAAAATAAAGGCACAGAAAGAGCCTTATCCCCCTCTAAATACTTCTGTACATCTTCAGCAAGCTCAATCGGGTTCTTCTGATACTTCTTAGCGCCAATTAAAGCACCGTTACTCTGGTAGTCACAAAGGTCGGGACGATTGGAAATCGTGACCTTTCCCAGTTCTTTTTCATATCCGGCAGACTCAAATGCAAGCTCTACAGCTCCTTGTAAAATCTTCTTTACGCTTTCCATGTTCATCCTTTCTTTTGCTAAATGAGTGCCTACATCCCTTTGGACGACACTCGCAATACATCAATATAATTTTTTGCTGCAATAGTCGGAAGCCTAATTCTGAATACTTCCTAATTCTAAAAAAACTCCCTTATATTACGGAAAAAGACTTCCTAAATCGGAAGTCTATTTCTTATCTAAACAAGACATCGTGCTCCTCGCGCAATGTTCTTATGCATAAAATTTATGCTCTGGACTCATAGTCTCCTGTCTGTGTGGAAATGATAATCTTATCTCCGATATTCACAAACAAGGGAACCTGAACCTCAACGCCTGTCTCTACAGTAGCCGGCTTGGTAGCACCGGTGGAAGTATTTCCTTTGATACCGGGCTCAGTATGCACTACTTCCAAAGTAACCTTCAAAGGTGGCTCTACAGAGAAGACATTTCCCTGATAAGAAATAACTTTAACTGTTTCATTTTCCTTTACAAACTTCATGGAATCGGCAATCTGCTCATGAGAAAGAGCAATCTGCTCAAAGGTCTCATTGTTCATAAAGTTGTACATTTCTCCGTCATCATAGAGATATTGCATATCTACTCGGTCGATTCTTGCTGCCGGGAACTTCTCTGTCGGACGGAAAGTCTTGTCGGTTACACCGCCATTAATAACATTTCTTAACTTGGTTCGGACGAAAGCAGCTCCCTTACCCGGCTTAACATGCTGGAACTCTATAATCTGAACTACCTGTCCATCCATCTCAATGGTTATACCATTTCTGAAATCACCTGCAGAAATCATAAATCCTCCTAAATATCTTCTACTTATGGGAAACCGCCACGAGGGCATAGTTCTACTCTAAACTCGCAGTCAATTTT
>CAUTEL010000206.1:0-3300 GCA_963537185.1 uncultured Oribacterium sp.
TTTTCTGCAAGGCTTAACTTGTTATTTTCAAAATGGAAGTCCTCCGCCTTTAAGCTTGATTCTACTAAAACAGTAAAGGATACATCGGAAAGCTTGTCGTTAGAGAATACCAGCTGATACTTTCCGGGTGTCATCTCCTTAGGAAGTACCAAAACGCCGGCGGTGTCTGTATTTACCTCTCCCTTTACCTCACTCTTTCTGCTGAGAACCTTGCCAAGGCTGTAGCTGTCTTCTCCGGTGGACAGCTGATAATTTATCTTAGTGCCTTCCGGACTATAGCTTACCTTCTCATCTCCGCTAACCTTGTACTCAGCAGGAGCAATCTTCTTCACATGAAGATTTACGGGAACCTCCACATCATCCTCATCCATTAAGAAGTAGGTGATTTTCACAATGTCCTTGTCCTGAATATCTTCAAAACGCTTAAACTCCTTCTGAGCCTTATGGTTGGTGTCCTCGAAAGCCACAGCGGAAAATGCCAGTTCCTCCGGCTTTAACCAGATATTGTCCTCATGCTTTAAGCCGTACTTTGCGCCGTCCTTGGTTTCCAGAATTGCAGCCTGTACGATTTCAGAGTCAATGTCCAAACCGCTGACTTCGATTTCATAATTTCCGTAGGAGGAAGTGGTGGTAATATCCGCTTCGGTGTCCTTCGCTTCATTTGTAGTGCCTTGAGTCTTGGAAAGAGTTCCGTCGGAGTTTAATACCTTATACTCCTTAGGCTCAGTGCTGACTTCACTTTCAATAGCCCCCATCAAAGTAAGAAGAGCATTCTTGCTTTCCTTCTTCTCCTCCAATGCCTTCTTGGCATCCTCGTACAAAGACTTGGGAATTGCCACATTTACATTCTTGATTCCCTTATAAACGGAGCCTTCTCCCTCTACAGCGGTGTCCGCCATAACGAACTTCTCCGCCTTGTCCTTAGTAGGAGAGCTGGCACTGTCATACATTCCTGTCTCCCGGAAGCCGTCCTTTGTTACCTTATCCTCCGCATCCAGCTGTGCCTTTAAATCCTTCCCCTCTTCCGGAGCAATATCCTTTAATTCTCCGTAATAAAAGTCCGCATAGGGAACGGTCATCTTTACAAAGACATAATCAGACTTCTCTGCCTGAGCTGCAGTGCTTTCCGCAGCCTTCTCCGATCCTGCAGCTGTGGTGGCAGTATCCTGCTTCTTTCCGCAAGCCATTACGGAGGATGCTAAAATGATGGCGGAAGCGCCAAGAATCCATTGTTTTCTCATAATTCCCCTTTCTTTCTATGCAGTAATGTTTCGCTAAGCAGCAAGCCTTGTTTGCAATTCATAGCGGCATTTTCCACAGCACTTGGTAAAAACGCAAAAAGCATCCTCCCATTCTTTCCTGGGCTGATGCTCTTTGCATACCATAAGCCCATAAGTAGCTTCGGCAAACATTAAGTTAGTTAAAGCTATCTTTTTCAGGCTGTATTATGGCAGAATCGAGAAAACTTGTCAATCTACTTCTTCTGTCGAACTTTATAAATTTTCAATCTATTCTTACTCTATCCATCTAAAGCTGTGCAAAGCGGTAATTGGTGAACCGTCATCCTTATCACTTAAGCTGTTATTCAGGTAAGGCCATCCGTCCTCATCATAAGTGATTCTATAGTACTTTAATCCTACCTCGGGATCCTCTCCCGTCTCATCCTGGTCATCGGAATCCGTCACATAAAGGCCTACAAGCTTTCCTTTTTCATCAAAGTCCGCTCCCCAAAGGCTTACCACATGGGAATAGTTCAGTATCTTATAGGAAATGCAGAGCGCATGGCCTTCTGCAAGATGACGCTTTATGTCTTCCGAAAAAGTCCCCTTAAAGCTCCTTGTAATATCCGACTGTAGTTTCTTTCCCAAAAGCCCGTATAAAAATCCGCCTCTGGAATCCATCTTTTTGAAATCCATCTCCGAATTTACCGGTTTATTCGGTGTATAACCATTAAGGAATAAATCCACCAGGGGACCCGTATAAAATCCCGACTTACTGTTTCCGTAAATTAATTTAAAATACTCAAAAATCAAACTATTCCACTGATCCGGTTCGGACTGGTCAAGGAAAGCCTGTAGAGAATAGTTTTTCTGTCCGACACGGCGAACTATGTCCCCGTTTTCCTCGATATAGTTCTGTATCTTTTCTTTATTTTCCTGCAAATACCAATGTAGCACATTGGAAGCTGTTGTTGCAAAGCAGAGGTTTCTGTCAACAGACTTATCCTGACCGTTTCTCGCCTTATTGGTGTCGAAATAGCCCTGACCGCTCACAAAACTTGCCATACGCGTGAAATAACCGAACTCTTCCTTTTCAAGAAAAGCTCCGCCTTTATCTGTACTTTCCAAAGCCGGAATGCTAACGCCTTTCACAAAGAAAGTTGTATAAATCTCTCCGTTTGAAGAACGGTATTGTGCTGTATTTTGATTTTTTCCTCTTTGCAAAGTTCTTTCTACTTTATCTGCATCACGCTGATGCTCTTCTTCTGTCTTTTCTGTCTTTTCTTTCTTTTTTTCCTCTTCTTTTTTTTCTTCTCTTTTTTCGTTATGCTTATCCTTTTTCTCTTTTCCTGTCTCTTCTTTTCCTTCCGGCTGTCCCTCGTTTACAGGGGGAAGCTCTTGATGCTCTTTTTTCTCCTCTACAGTCGAACCCTTTTCCTTTTTCGGATCAGTCTTATCTTTAGCGGGAGTGTTCGTTGTTGAGTCGACAGATATGGAATGACTTCCTGTAGTCGCAGGAGTTTTGGAATAAGAAGCACTTGCACCGCTTCCGCTACTTGAGCCGGCGGAAGATGATCTTCCTCCTGTTCCGGAACCGCCTGAAGCTCCTCCTCCGCCTCCGGAGCCACCACTACCGGAGCCTCCTCCCCGAATTGCCTTAGTAGCAAGTGATGCTTGTCCATTTCCTGCAGGATTTTGCACAGCGCTTTGTCCGCCTTCTTGCTTCAAAAGATAGGCACTGTAGCTTTTGGCGTAGCCCTTTTCTTTTTCAAAAACCACCTGTCCCTTATCCACCCATTGACCTTCGGCTGCAAGCTGATACCCCTCTACCGTCTCATTGGAAGCCATGGCGCCGTTTGTCTTTAGGTAGTAACAGTTTCCTTCCACCCAGGTCCAGCCGGTCGCCATTTTCCCCTGCTCAGCCGAATCCGTCTTTAAGAAATACCATGTTTCCTTATCGAAAATCCAGCCGTCTTTCATGTTTCCGGTAGCCGGATCCAAATAATACCAAGCCCCGTTAACGAATAGCCATCCTTTATACAGACTGCCATTCTCCTCATACTGCCATGCTCCTGCATTC
>CAUTEL010000207.1:0-3290 GCA_963537185.1 uncultured Oribacterium sp.
TCCTTATACATTTCTACAAATTGTATTTTTTCGTAAATGGTAAATAACCCGTCTAAGACCTGTTCAATACAGGCTTTGCCTCTTTGCTGCATAAAAAATATGCGTAGCAGCCATAAAACTGCTTCGCTTAAAAGTCTAACTTTTGGGTGTCACATCATTATGCTGGCAGGTTTTGTGGGACAGATAGGTTATCTACCATCTACGTTTTTACTCAATATAAAAGATGCAGCTAGCGGATTCTTCTCCAAAAGCTGCATCTTCCTTTTTTATTTTCTTAAAAACACTATATTTGCCAATATAAAACTCAGCAAAACGCATCCTCTATTACCTTCTTCAAGGTATCGGCAGAAGCTTGAAGTGCTTCTTTCTCTTCTTCACTTAAATCAATTGACACCACTCTCTCCACACCCTGTCTTCCGACAATCGCCGGAACGCTTAAGGAGACATCGGATATCCCATACTCTCCATGCTGCATGCTGGAAACGGGCAGGATAGACTTCTCGTCACGAATAATCGCTTCACAGATTCTTCGAACGGACATGGCGATTCCGTAATAGGTTGCTTTTTTCTTCGCAATAATCTCATAGGCACTGTTTTTCACATCCTCTGCAATCCGCTTCATGGAGGCGTCATGCTCCAGATGACCGCGCAGCTCGCAGAAATCATTTAAAGGAATACCGGAAACATTCGAACTACTCCATGCGGCAATCTCACTGTCCCCGTGCTCTCCGATAATGAAAGCGTGAACAGAACGATTATCAATGGACAAATGCTCCCCCAAAAGATACTTCAGTCTGGCGGTATCGAGTACCGTTCCGGAACCGAAGACCCTGTTCTCCGGAAAACCGCTGAGCTTTACCGACACATAAGTCAAAATGTCCACGGGATTTGCCACAACAAGTAAGATTCCCTCATATTTTCTCTTCGCAATCTCCGGGATAATACTCTTAAAAATCCCTACATTTTTCTTTACGAGGTCAAGTCTTGTCTCTCCCGGCTTCTGTCCTGCACCGGCAGTGATTACGATAATGGAGCAGTCCATTAAATCATCATAGTCTCCGGCATAAATCTTCATAGGCTTAGCAAAGGGAAGTCCGTGACTGATATCGAGTGCCTCTCCCTCTGCTCTTTCCCTATCTACATCATTTAAAACGATTTCCGAAAAAAGACCGCTTTGCATGAGGGCAAAGGCGGAACTGGAACCCACAAAACCGCAGCCGATAACTCCCACTTTTCTCTCTTGAATATTCATCTCTTCTTCCCTTTCTTCTCTATCTCTGCCTGCTCATAAAAACTCATAACTGTAAAAAGCATTCTTCCTATACAAACACAGGATTTATCTCGGATTAAAAAGTTCTCCACAAGAATATTCCTATAGAGAGTTAGTATAGACTAAGGCCCTAAGAATTACTAGTTATTTTTTATCAATCATACATTTCTTTGTATACACGGAGTTCTTCCAGCACTCTCCGCTTCTTCTCCTGATATTCCGTAAAATGCTCCATGTAAGAGCGGAAGTCTTTTCCGTTATCCACTCTTTCAAGCCTTCCGTTTCCGAAGAGAATTTTCGACGAGCTTCCTGCCCCAACTCCGAAAACCGTATGCTTTTCTTCCATCATGAAAATATTATAGAGGCATTCCTTCCCTTTCTTACTGAAGCCGATATTTTCCAGATTTCCCGCCATATTTTTTTGCCGGTAAAGATAATACGGATATAAGGACAATTCTTCTGCAGTCTGCATGGCGGAAAGCATCATCCACTCCATTTCGCTCCGGCTCTCTCGTTTCTTCCAAGAAGGGATATAAGAGAGGGTAAAATTTCTTTTCAGCGGAAATTCCTCGGAAGACGCCCCTGCCTGATAAGCACCCCTGTACTTGTTTTCCTCCGTTTTCAACTTTGCGGCACGCTTTACCGCAAGAGAGTGTACTGTGAGATTATCCGGAGAAAGTGCATGAATCCTTCGAAGGCTCTCTTCCACATCGGAAAGCCTTTCTGAAGGCAGTCCCAAGATGAGGTCCATGTTAATGTTGTCAAAGCCCAGCCCTCTTGCTTCATAAAAACGCTCCACCACCGACTCGACGCTGTGCTTTCTTCCGATTAAGTCCAAAGTTTCCTGTCGAAAACTCTGCGGGTTAATGGAAATGCGGTCTACACTATGCATTTTTAAAAGGGCAAGCTTATTTCCCGATAGAGAATCCGGCCTTCCCGCCTCTACCGTATATTCCAATATTTTTGCGTGCGGAGAAGATAGGAGCTTTTTCTCTACCAAAAGGAGCAGATTCTCCAAGTCCTTCTCCGGAAGGGCCGTCGGTGTTCCTCCGCCGATATAAATGCTTTGCAGACTTTTTCCGCACTTTTCTCCCATTTCATAGAGTGCAAAATCCAGCTCTTCGGAAATCTTTTCAAGATACTCCGGAATGCGGTCGGAAAAGGATCCAATCGGGGAAGAAAGAAAGGAACAGTATGCACATTTACTCGGGCAAAAGGGAATATGAATGTAAATACTGAAGCCGTCTTTTACCTTCACTCCACTCCTTTCCTCCGCCCTCCGTAAAATCTCTCTTTCCCGTAAAGCAAGAAAATGCAAAAGCTCCGCCTTTTCTCCCTCGAGGCAATATTCCACCTTTAGGGCTCTAAAGAACTGCGGATTCAATTTCTTTTCCTGCATGCAAAATGCATTCTCAGCTTTTGGAGTATTGGGAAGATTAGGAGTATTGGGAAGATTTGGACCATCTTGCATCTTTGGTTCTTTTTGCGCTTTTGACTCTTCCAATTCGTCCAAGAGTTTCCCCGCAAGGGAGACCGGACGAATCCCCGTTAAATCACCCCAAGGAAGACTCCTCCCGCATTTTTCTTCTAAAATTCGGTAAAGATAAGCCTTCACAACAGACTTATCCTTTGTTCGTTTTCCGCTAAAAGAAAGTCCTGCTCCCCGTAAATCCAAGGACAGACGGAAAAGAGAAGGGTCGGAAATCCCCTCCTCTGTCAGAATTCGATTTTGTTTTTCCGCATCCTTCCGCTTTAAGCTCTTCTTGTTCACGGGCACGGCAGCCCTTTGCTCCTTGGCACGCTTTAAGGCATTCTTTTCCTCTTGGGTCGTCTCCATAAGCCGAATCCCCTCCGGCGTATGGAGTTGGAAATCCTCCCCGGGATAAAAGGCCTTACAAAGCTCCCGAATATCACTCTCAAACGGAAACAAATCCTCATCTAAGAAAATCTGAATCAAAGCATTTTCCTTTCCATATTTAAAGATACAAGTCTATTCAAGCTATAACAAAAGATAATGGAC
>CAUTEL010000208.1:0-3269 GCA_963537185.1 uncultured Oribacterium sp.
TGTTTATATATGGTTGGTTGTTATATACTAAGCGGAAAAGACCGATTAATTGTAGGGAGGAGGGGATACTTATGTCGAAACGAACAGGAGCGGTCCACAGAGAGGATCAAAAAAATAGTGTCGGAAGACTGCTTTTTGTGGTGCTTGCCGTTCTTTTGCAGATATCTTGGTTTTATTTGGTTTTAGTTCGTCTAGTGGACAATTACATCACTTTTTCCATTGCCTTCCGTGTGTTTTCTGTTCTTTCCATTTTTTCCATTATCGGAAAGCGAACCAATGCTTCTATCAAGATGACTTGGGTTGTCTTTATTATGGCTATGCCGATTTTAGGCTGGGTACTTTATTTTTTGGTTTACGGAACCAATTTCCGAAGCACGATGAGAAGGCGCTTTGAACTGGCGGACAGTATGCTTTTCCCCTACCTGGATCAGAGTCATGTGGTTTTGGGAGAACTCCTTAAGGAAAATAAGGGAGTCGGAAATCAGTTTGCCATGTTGGAGCATTCGGTAGGCTTTCCCGTTTACCGAAATACGGAAGTGATTTTCTATAAGGAAGCCAGTCTGGGCTTTGAGGCGCAGCTTGAAGCACTACGAGCCGCAAAGAAATTTATTTTCATGGAATATCATGCGATAGAGAACCGGGACAGCTTTTCAGAAATGAAAGAAATTCTTCTTCAGAAGGCTAAAGAAGGGGTAGAAGTCCGCCTTTTTTATGATGATGTGGGCTCGGTCGGGTTTATCAATCCTCGATTTTTAAAGGAGCTGGAGAATGGTGGAATTCAATGCCGGATTTTCAATCCGATTGTACCGATAGTAAATCTTTTTATGAATAATAGAGACCACCGAAAAATCATGGTGGTAGACGGACAAGTCGGCTTTACGGGCGGCTATAATCTCGCTGATGAGTATTTTAATATTCGCTCTCCCTATGGCTACTGGAAGGATACGGGGGTTCGCCTTAGGGGAGAAGCGGTAGGAAGTCTTACCATGCTTTTCCTTGAGATGTGGCATGCCATGGATAACAGCCCGGTAAGGGGACTTTACAACTATCTTCCAAGGCATTGGGACTATTATCCGGGAGAAGGGTATTGTGCGCCGTATGGAGATTCTCCTATAGATGACATGCCGGTAGGGGAAGATGTTTACCTGAACATGATTGAATCGGCTGAGGATTGTGTATATATTACCACGCCTTATTTGATTATTACGGATGAGATGAGCAGAGCTCTTTGCAATGCCGCAAAAAGAGGGGTGGATGTGCGTATCGTCTTACCGGGGATTCCGGATAAGAAAATTGTTTATGCCATCAGCCGCTCCTATTATGCTCAGCTTCTTAGGGCCGGTGTGCGTATTTATGAGTATTCTCCGGGGTTCCTTCATTCCAAACAGGTTTTGGCGGATTATCGCCTTGCTGCGGTAGGAACGATCAACTTTGACTATCGCTCTCTTTACCATCACTTTGAAAATGGAGTACTGATTTACGAGAGTCCCTGTATATTCGATATAGCGGATGATTTTTATGAGCTGTTCCGTACATCGAGAGAGGTCAGCAGGGATTGGGACAGGAAGCGCAGTATTTTCAAGAGAAGCCTGCAGGGCTTCCTGCGTTTTATTGCACCGCTTTTATAAAGGAGATAGAAGAGAGGCTCTGTAATCCATCCAGATTTCCCATAGGCCTTTTAAAAGCAGATTTTCATCTACGATGATTTCGTGCTTACAGTGGGGGCAAATGAGATGGGAAAGTCCTCCGGTTGCAAGAAGACTGGCATTTTCTCCAAGTTCATTTAAAAAGCGATCAATGATGCCGTCTAAGGAGCCTGCCGTGCCGTAAATAATTCCGGAGCGCATGGCGTCCACCGTGTTAAGAGAAATCAACTTCTTTGCCGGTGCGACATCGATAGAAGGAAGGAGAGAGGTTTCTTTTGCGAGAGCATTCATAGAAATACCTACTCCGGGGAGAATGACGCCTCCCATAAATATCCCCTCCTTACTTACAACGGTTAGTGTGCTTGCCGTTCCCATATCGATGATGATTGCCGGAAGCGGATAGAGCTTTTTTGCCGCTACGGCAGAAACAATTAAGTCCGGGCCGACCTCCTCGTGTGATGCGGAGGAGAAGGAGAGGGCGGAAACATTTTCACTGTTCACAATAAAACATTCCTTCATACCCAATATTTCTGCGGCTTTCTTAAACGAACCGGTCAGCTCCGGCACAACGGAAGAGAGTACCATGGCCTGAAACTCGTGGGCACAAATCTTAAGGAGTGTGCAGATTTCGTCAATATCGGCAGCATACTCGTAGCCGGTTTTTTTGCGATTACTTTCCATGCAGAAAATCTGCGCGATTTCTCCGTCTTCCTTAATACAACCAAAATTTGTGTGGGTATTTCCGCAATCGATGGCTAATATCATTTTATCCTCCTAAGGATTTCATTTTTAAATATTTTCCACTTCGTCCTTTGTGAAGCGTACTCCTGCAAGAATCCTAATAATAACAGGAACTAAAAGGAGATTAATCAGAAGTTCTGCCAAAAAGTTAATGCCCAGGATACTGAACAAAATAAATTGCATAACAGCTTCCTTTCCATTTGCCCAAATGACTAAAGTATCCTGAAAGAAAAGCAGTAATCCGAGGATAAAGATTCCGGTATTTACGACCGGAGCGATAATGGCTGCAAGGAAGATAGAAGATTTTTTACGGCCTCCGGCCTTTTGGGAAAGTGCTTTTCCTTCTCCTTCCAAGTTCTTAACCGGGAGAGCGGCAAGATATCCGGCAGCTGTACTTTTAAAAAGGCATATAAGAAGAGTAATAATCGGCCTTTGGCTAAAGAGAACAAAGCCTCCCGCGTCATTTCCGGAAATCACGGAAAAGCATACTGTGAGCCCGAATACAGCCCCTAAAAAGGCGGCGCTTAAGGGACCGTAGAGAATAGCCCCCAAAATGATGGGAACCAAAGTAAAGGTTATGTTGAAAGGACCGAACTTTACACTGCCCAGTATCAGCTGTAAGCTTAAGACCACTGCGGAAAGAATGGCAGTGCCGACAAGCCTTTTTACGAAGATTGCATTTTTCATAAAAACCCCTCATAAAACAGAGAAAATAATACAACACAAAAATACTACATGGCATAGTTTGAACTGTCAATCCAAAGAAGAGAGCTTGTGTTTTTTATAGAATTATTAGAGCCTGTCTCTTGCATTGAAGGCGGCTATTTTGTAGAATTAAACGAATATTCTTCCTTGTGTTTTCGGGGATAAGCTTTATTTTAT
>CAUTEL010000209.1:0-3254 GCA_963537185.1 uncultured Oribacterium sp.
AGGCGGCTCATGCCAGTGAGCCTGAAACCGGAATTGATGCCATTCTCTCTATGGCTATGGCCATTCCGGAGGCGAAAAAAGAAGTGGATGCTTTAGAAAAAGATAGCTTTTTGGGAGATTCCAAAATTTGTTTCGGACAGTGCAGCGGAGGAATTCACCCTTATCAGGTTCCTGCAGAAGCCAAGGTATCTGTGGATATGCGTTTGGTTCCCCCCTATACTGCTGAAATAGGAAAAGAAATTCTGGAGAAAGCGGTGGAAAAGGTACAAAAAATTTACCCCGGTCTTCAATCTACCATTTTAATTACAGGAAATCGACCGGCCATACCCCATTACGAGGAAAGTCTGCTTTTGGCAAAATGTATAAAAGCCATTGAAGCAGCCGGATATCCCAAAGCCGAAGTCTGCCCCTTCCCGGGCTACACTGATACCGCAGTGGTTGCCGGAAAATGCGATAATCATACTACTCTTTCCTACGGTCCCGGATCACTAGACATGGCTCACCAACGAGATGAATATGTGGAGAAAGATGATGTGCTCCGGTGCGAGAAGGTTTATTTTGAGCTTCTAAGAGATTTTTATATGAATGGTATTTAATTCATTTAGATGCTTTATAGTCCATGGTATAAGAGCATAAGCTCTGTGTAGGGGAGATTTATTCTAATTCTAAGGGCTTGAAAAGATAAATCCCCAAATTTTTGACAGTGTGGATACCGGAGTGTTGATTAAGACAAGCGGTTGATCCACACTGTTTTGCTTATTCTATTATGAAATTAATGTGATTACTCCGGGGAACAGCTTTTCATGATACTGTCTATGGTCCGGAGCAATCTGAGCCCGCGGGTACTTGCGGAAAGCTAGGGAACCGCAGCTTTTCGCTTAGTACCCCTGCGAAGGCGAGGTTAGCGAGAGCGTGCTCCGGTCAGAGACAGTATCATTGAAAAGCGTAATCACACTATAGAATATTCAAATAAATGACAAGAAACTATTTAAAATCAAAATATAACTTCTCTTTTTAATATGGTATACTAATGCCTGTTTGCAGTGTGATACGTGGCAAACGGGAGTGTAAAAATTACTAGATGAAAAGGAGCATTATGAAGAGAAAGCTTGCATTAACCACATTGTCCTTACTGGCATTAGGTGTTCTTGCCTCTTGCGGACAGAAGACCAAGGAAAGTTCTGTAGCGGCAACCACTGCTAAGGCAGAGGAGTCCTCCGCTGAAACCGAGAAGGCTACAGAGAAAGCCAACGAGACCAAGGCTGAAGGAAAGCTGGCTATCGTTGCCACTTCCGAAGATTACAAGAAGTTATTTGATGAGTTTACAAAGGACACAGGAATTGAGACAGAAATGCTTTCCATGTCCTCCGGAGAGGTTCTCAGCAAGTTAAAGGCAGAGGGCGGTACACCTACCGCTGACCTTTGGTTTGGCGGCGGAATTGACGCATTCATGAGCGCTAAGGACAGCGACTTACTGGAGAAGATTGACTTGGACGCTGCAAATGATTTTGCTTCCGGCTATGTTGATCCGGATCATTATTGGTATACCAAGGGTGTTACTGTTGTAGGCTTTATCGTAAATGACGAGATGCTTAAGACAAAGAATGCGGAAGCACCTAAGAGCTGGGATGATTTATTAAATGCCGCATACAAGGATGAGATTTTGATGTCCAATCCTGCAGTATCCGGAACCAACTACGGTGTTGTAAATGCTCTTTTACAGAAGAAGGGTGAAGAAGAGGGATGGAAGTACTTTACCGCGTTAAACGATAATGTAAAGTATTACTCCAAGCGTGGAGGAGACCCAAGAGAAAAGACCGCTCAGGGAGAGGTTGCTATCGGAATCACTCCAATGGATAAAAAGACCGAGAAGCTTGCTACGGAGCAGGGATGTTCTTTAGTTTATCCTGAGGATGGAATTCCTTATGTACCGGAGGGGGTTGCCGTATTTAAGGGCGCTGCCAATGCAGAGGCTGCCAAGGAGTTCTTAAACTGGTTATACAACAGTGAGGATCACTTAAAGGAATTGGCTGAAATTGACGGAAAGAACACCATTAAGGTTGTTTTACCAAAGCTGTCCAATGTTGACTTATCTTTCGATACCGGTCTATTAATGAAGGAAGACTTATCCTTATTCGGTTCTCAGAGAGACAGTATTCTCAGTAAGTGGGAGACTTTAGCAGGTTCTAAGAACGAGGCTTAAGATGAAGTCGTTCTGTTCCCTAAAATCAATAGAGGAAAATGCAGGAAAGAGAGTGGAGCATTCCACTCTTTTTTCTGCTGTATTTTTTTCGCTCACTATTATTCTTTTGACTTTTCCCATTTTTCTTTTTATTGTATATCCGATTTTTCTACTTTTTTGGAAAGCCTTTCAGGTGGAGAATCCGGGACATTTTTTTCAGGAAATCAGTCTGCGATATAAAACTGCATTTTTCCATAGTATGGAAAGCTCCTTTTACTCGGCGTTGATTTCTACCGGCTTGGCTTTTTTTCTTTCCTATGGCATTCGTTCTACCGGAAAATGGCAGAAAAGAATTGCTTTACTCCTTTTATCTATGAGTATGGTTTCCCCGCCCTTTATTTCCTCCCTGTCCTTTATTACCTTGTATGGCAGAAGAGGACTGATTACCTATCGTTTACTGGGATTATCCTTTGATCCCTACCATAAGTGGGGGGTAATTCTTATGCAAAGCATTCACTTTGCCTGTATGAATACCCTGTTTTTTACCAATGCCTTAGAGGATTTTGACGGAAAGCTCTATGACAGCGGACGGGACTTGGGGGCAAATGCTTTCTTCGTGCTAAAGGATATTTTACTTCCTTTGTTGTCTCCGGCTATTTTGGCCTCCTTCTTTTTAAGCTTTTTAAGAGGGCTATCCGATTTCGGAACCCCGATTATTATTGGAGGAAGATACAGTACGCTGGCAACGGAGATTTATCTGCAAATTATCGGCTTTTCCGACTTTTCTAAAGCTGCAGCCATGAATATTCTGCTTTTGTTTCCTGCTTTTTTCAGTTTCCTTCTTTATCGGATGTCCATGAAAAAAGCGGATGATCGAAATAAGGAACAGAAAGGAAAAACCGGATTAAGACTGGATAGCAAGCATTGGATGAATCTTCCGATTCAATTCCTTTTGTTTTTCTTTTTGCTGTTCCAGGCACTGCAATATGCCTCCATTTTCCTCTATGGATTTCTGCGGTTTAACAAAAAGCAAATCTTTTTTACTTGGGAAAATATGGGCAGTCTTTTTCAG
>CAUTEL010000210.1:0-3211 GCA_963537185.1 uncultured Oribacterium sp.
GGTTAGATACTTTTTTAAAAGGTACATCGTTGTAGGAAGAAAAGAAATGAATGGAACATAGAATCGAAAAAAGCTCAGAAATGAATCAGAAATGAGGAAAAATGTACAGAAATATTTTTAAATCTCGTGTCCTTTCCGTGGCTCTCGTAGCACTCGGCATTGCCATGATGTATATTGGAGCTCAGCGGGGAGAGGTACTAATCGTTTTAAATAAGGCAATCAAAGTTTGTATGGAGTGTATTGGCATTGGATAAGTTAAAAGAACTCATAAACGGAAAGTCAAAAAAAGATAAATATAAAGCAAGAAACAATGTAAGGCATGTTTTCCAATCCTTTTGGTTTCTGCTTACGAATTCCTTCTTTGAGGGATTTAAGACCGGAAAAATCTACGGAGGAAAATGGAAACAGCTTTGTGTGCCCGGCATGAATTGCTATTCCTGCCCGGGAGCAAAGGGCTCCTGTCCTATTGGGGCTTTACAGGCGGTCATTGGAAGCCCGAAATTTAAGTTTAGCTACTATGTGGTAGGCTTCCTCTTTTTTGTGGGAGCACTTATCGGAAGAGGGGTCTGCGGTTATCTCTGTCCGTTCGGCTTGGTGCAGGATTTACTGCATAAGATTCCTTTTGTGAAAAAGATAGAAACCTTTAAGGGAGACAAGGCTTTACGAAAGGCAAAGTATCTTATTTTGCTTGTTTTCGTAATACTCCTCCCTCTGTTTTTAGTGGATATTATAGGACAGGGAGCCCCCTATTTTTGTAAATTGATTTGTCCCGTGGGTATGATGGAGGGCGGTATTCCTTTGGTGCTGATGAATAAAAGCATGAGAGGAGCCATTGGCTTTTTATATGCCTGGAAAGGCTTGATTTTGATCTTGACTATCTTTCTTTCCATCGTGATTTATCGACCGTTTTGCAAATACATCTGTCCGCTTGGGGCGATTTATTCCCTTTTTAATTCCGTTTCCCTCTTCCGCTATACCTTGGATCATCAGAAGTGCATTCACTGCGGAAGATGTAAGGCGGTTTGCGAAATGCAATGTGATCCGGTGAAAAACTGCAATGATTTGGAGTGTATCCGCTGCGGAAAATGTAAAAATGCCTGTCCGGTGGATGCGATTGCCTGTGGGATAACGAAGCCGGATGTGTCGAAAGAAACGGTAAAAGCAAAGGCCTAGAGAGGGCAGTAGGGTAAAGTCTTGCCTCAAGCTCTAAGAGTATGGCACGAAAGAAGATGAACGAGGTGGGAGGGACTATGAACATCCTTGTCGTGGAAGATGATCAAAGTATCCGAGAGGGCATCGCAGCGTTCCTCTCGGAATTTGGCTACACTATGGTGGAAGCGAAAGACGGTCGGGAAGCTCTCTTGAAATTTAACAAAGAGATTCATCTTGTTATTTTGGATATTCAGATTCCCTTTGTTAACGGTCTCGAGGTCTTAAAGGAGATTCGAAAGCAGAGTAAGCTCCCTGTCCTCATTCTCACCGCCTTTAGCGATGAGGAGTATAAGATTGATGCCTTTACAAGCCTTGCGGACGGCTATATGGAAAAACCCTTTTCTCTCCCGCTTCTAAAGGCGAGAATCGACTCGCTGATAGAGAAGAATTACGGGCAGGAGGAGAAGTTTTCTTATAAAAATGTAGAGGTGGACTTTTCCGGTTACACTGCCAAGGTGGACGGAAAGTCTGTAGACATGAATGCGAAAGAAGTAGAGATATTAAAGTATCTTTTCGAAAATGAGGGGCAGGCCTTAACAAGGGAACAGATCTTAGACCATGTCTGGAAAGAAACGGAAGAAATTCCCTTTGACAGAGTGATTGATGTGTATATCAAAGAGTTACGAAAAAAACTCAAGCTGGACTGCATTTTCACCATAAGAAATGTGGGCTATAAGTTGGAGAGAGAATGAAAAATCTAAAGCTATTTCCAAAAATGTTCATACAGCTTTTTTCTGTTCTCGGAATCATTATCCTCTTGATTCATCTCTTGGTCTTTTTCATTTTCCCCATTAGCTACTTAGAAAAGAGGAAGGAGGCCATTACGAATCGGGCAAATGAAGTCTCCGCCGCTATGGAGGGAAAGTCCCTTACAGAAATAGAGAATACTTTGGCTCTTTATTCTAAAAGCAGTGATATTCATGCCTTTGTAAAGAATGATACGGAGAGCTTGTCCATTCCCGTTGACACGAATATTCCCATAGATGATACGGTTCCCATTGATTTTGACAGTAAGACGAACTCGATGATTATAGAAGAAAGGGAGATTAAAACGAATACGGGAGAGAGGCTGAGCTTACTGTTTATTTCCACCGCAGATATGCAAAAGGAAGCGAAGGAGCTAAGCCTTCAATTTCTGCCCTATTCCCTTGCTATTTCCCTTTTATTTTCCGCTGTGGTTTCCTTGATCTATGCCAAGGCGATTAAAAATCACATTCAGGAAATAAAAAATGAGACCGACAAGATGATTGCGTTAAATGAAGAGGCGCGCTTAGAGGTTGATTCCAAAGATGAGGTAGGGGAGTTGAAAGCACAAATCAATACCCTGTATCGAAGCCTCTTACAATCCATTGAAAAGGTAGAAAAGAAAAACCAGGAGATTTTAAGGCTCGAAAAACTGAAATATGATTTTTTAAAGGGGGCTTCCCATGAGCTGAAAACACCGCTTGCGAGTTTGAAAATTATTTTGGAAAATATGCAGTACAATATCGGAAAATATAAGGACAGAGACCGCTATATCGGGGAATGTATCGCCACTGTAGACAGTCTTAGCCAAAACATTTCTCAGATCCTCTCCGTATCCTCTTTGGAAAATCTAAAGGAAGATGAAGAAAAACTGGAGATTCGGACTGTACTGCTTCCTGTTTTGGAAAAGTACGAGGTTCTTATACAGCAGAAAAAGCTGCATTTGCAGAACCGTTTAGCAGAGGAAAAGCTCTATATAGGAAAGCCGGCTCTAAAGATTATTTTATCCAACTTGCTGAGTAATGCGGTAAAATATACGGAGGAAGGCGGCTCTGTTGACATCTATGTCCAAGAGGGCTGGTTGTATGTGGAGAACAGCGTTCATCCTTCTTATGGCCTGAAGCAGGAAAAGCATTACTTTGAAAAAATGGAAGCTAACAGGGAAAATAGCAAGGGAACAGCTTTTGGTACGGAAAAACGATATAGTATGAGTTTTGATTTTAATAAAGAAAACAGCAATGGCTTAGGTTTGTAC
>CAUTEL010000211.1:0-3196 GCA_963537185.1 uncultured Oribacterium sp.
ATCTATGGCAGGAGGAGTGAAAACTCCTCCTGTCTTCGTTTACACATTTCCTCATCTGTGTTAGAGTATAGCCTTGCAAAATAAAAAGGAGGTTATTATGAAGAAAAGACTATTGGCAACTCTTTGTTTAGCATCCGTGCTTTCTTTAGCGGCATGTTCCAAGCCTGCGGAGAAGGCAGAGAGTAAGGGAGAAGAAAGTGTTTCCGTAGAGGAAAAGGGGACAGAAGCAAGGGAAGAAGAAAAGACAGAAGGAAAGGGAGATGCAGGAGAAGTAAAGACCTATAAGGTAGGTATTTTAAAGTTTATGGATCACCCTTCACTCAATCAGATTGAAGACAGCCTTACCGAGGAGTTGGACAGCCTTTCCAAGGACGGTGTAAAGTACGAGTATAAGGAGTACAGATTAAACGGGCAGGGCGATCCTTCCGTATTAAACCAGATGACAGCGCAGCTCCTTACGGATAAGGTGGATGTTATTGTTCCGATTGCGACTCCAGCGGTACAGGTGGTGCAGTCAGGTACAGAAGGAAAGAATGTTCCCATCGTTTTCTCCGCAGTATCGGATCCGGTTTCCGCAAAGCTTGTAAAGTCCATGGAAGAGCCGGGAGCTATGATTACCGGAACCTCCGACTATTTGAATACAGATGCCATTATGAATCTGATTTTTGCGGCAAATAAGGACGCAAAGAAGATTGGACTACTCTACTCAAAAAGTGAGGACTCTTCCAAAGCTCCTATTGAAGATGCAAAGAAATTCTTGGAAGAAAAGGGTGTGGAAGTGGTAGAGAAGACCGGAACGACTACTGATGAAGTAAATCAGGCAGTGGATGCCCTTATTGCAGAGAAGGTGGACGCGATTTTCACTCCGACGGATAACACTATCCAGAAAGCGGAACTCAGTTTTTACGAGAAATTGCAAAAGGCGAAGATCCCTCACTACGGCGGAGCGGATTCCTTTGCGTTAAACGGTGCTTTTGCCGGCTACGGTGTAGATTATGTACAGCTCGGAAAGGCAACAGCGGATATGGTGGACGAGGTCTTACGCGGAGGAAAAGAAACGGCAACGCTTCCTGTGCAGACCTTTGACAACGGTATTGCGACTGTGAATACCGATACAGCGGAAAAGCTCGGATTTTCCATGGATGAGTTAAAGGAAGTCTTTAAGCCCTACTGCACAAAGGTAGAAGAAATCAAGACCAATCAGGAGTTTGCAAAATAAATTTTTACACAAAATTCTGTGCTAAGAAGATAGAACTGCTATATGGATAAGTAGTACAGGATGAATATGAGAACAATTTTTATGCCGAAGCGGAGTGGATAACGAGGCTTCGGCATTCGAGTAACATAAAATAAATTCGAGTAACATAAAATAAAATTCGAGTAACATCAAGTAAATTCAAGTAGATTAATTAGAATAAGTAGGATGAGTATGGCTGAATTTTTTACAATAGGAATCATGAAGACCGCTTTGGAAATTGGGCTTATTTATGCGCTGGTTGCTATGGCTCTTTTTATTTCCTATAGCATCTTAAATATCGCGGATCTTTCCACGGACGGATCCTTTACCCTCGGGACTGCGGTTTCGGCAGTGTTTACGATTTCCGGGCATCCCATACTTGGGATTTTTATGGCAATGCTTTCGGGCTCTCTTTCGGGCTTTTGCACCGCTTTTTTACAAACGACTCTGGGGATTGAAAGTATCCTTGCCGGAATCATCGTGAATACCGGACTTTACACCATTAACCTTGCGGTAATGGGCTTTTCCTCGAATCTTTCCATATTCGGGACGGATACGGTGTTTACTTTATTTGCAGGGGAAAATCCCTTCCTTTCCGAGTGGGGAACACTGATCTTACTTCTTCTTATCTTACTGGTGGTGTCTTTCATTTTACGCTGGTTCTTCGGAACGGGACTCGGACTTTCCATTCGTGCAACCGGAGACAGCCCGGCGATGGTACGGGCCTCTTCCATTAATCCCGCCTTTACTATCACTGTAGGGCTCTGCCTTTCCAACGCCTTAACCGGTCTTTCCGGCTCTCTGATTGCCCAATACAATAAGGCTTCCGATATCAACCTGGGAAATGGCATGGTAACGGTAGCTCTTGCTTCTCTTGTAATCGGAGAGACACTTTTCGGAAAGAGAAAGCTTCTTGGAAGAATACTCGGGGTTGTCGGCGGAGCGATTCTATATCGTTTGGTCATTGCTCTTGCGCTTCGACTGCGTGTGCCGACAGAAGCCTTTAAGCTCGTCAGTGCCCTTATTGTTGCTCTTGCCATTTCTTCCACGAGAATCAAAGAGCTTTTCCATTATGCGAAGCTCAGAAGAAACGCGATGCGGGAAAGGGGAGAAAATGCTTGATTTAAAGAATATTTCCAAAACTTTTAACCCTAATACCATTCATGAGAAAAAGGCCCTGGAAAACCTTTCCCTGCACCTTGATAAGGGAGATTTTGCGACCATTGTCGGGAGTAACGGGGCAGGAAAGTCCACCCTTTTTAATGCCATTTCAGGTTCCTTCCTTTTAGATAAGGGCAGTGTTATTTTGGAAGGAAGGGATATTACTTTCTTACAGGAGCATAAGAGAAGTGCCTTTATCGGAAGGCTCTTTCAGGATCCCTTGATGGGTACGGCTCCTCACATGAGCATTGAGGAAAATCTTTCGGTCTCCTATATTCGGGCGAGCGGCCTGTCCTTATTTTCCCGTGCGGGAAAGAAGGAGAAGGCCTACTTTAGAGAGCAACTAAGTCTTCTTGATATGGGCTTGGAAGACCGAATGAATCACCCTGTAGGTCTTCTTTCCGGAGGACAGAGACAGGCACTCACGCTCTTAATGGCGACCATGGTCACGCCGAAGATTCTGCTGCTTGATGAGCATACGGCGGCACTCGACCCGGGAACTGCGGAAAAGGTGTTATCTCTCACAAAGAGTATTGTAGCGGAGCGGGAAATCACCTGTCTTATGATTACTCACAATATGCATCAGGCTTTGGAGCTTGGAAACAGAACCTTAATGATGGACAGCGGAAAAATTGTTTTGGATATTTATGGAGAGGAAAGAGAGAATCTCACGGTGGATATGCTTCTTAAAAAATTTTCCGAGAGGGCGGGAAAGGCCTTGGACAACGACCGCATTTTATTGTCCTAAAGGAGATAATTGAGAAAAATACAATAATATATTTATATGAAATAGAGACC
>CAUTEL010000212.1:0-3176 GCA_963537185.1 uncultured Oribacterium sp.
TATGCTTTCATTGCATACCCTCAGTTTGTTCCGAGATCGCTTACTCGCCTGCCTGAGCTTTCTATCATCATTCCCTTTCTTTTTCTCCTTATGATTCTTTTGCCTCTTTTTCCACAATACCTGCCCTCTCTTTCGGGCTATCCGCTAATCTACTATATCTTTCTTTTGGGAATGCTCCTTTATTGGATTTGGGATTTCGTCCAGAGATACCAGTGGGATTCACGAGTCTTTTTGTCTTCCTCTAAGCGTTCGGACGAAGACTCTGCAAAGGAGATGACTTTACTCGATAGCTCACAGGGTAGTCTTCCGGAAGCTGAATCCTGTCAAAGGGCTCCTTTGTCTCCTTCTGAGAAAAAGCAAAGATTGCTGCGCGGCTTCCTGAAAAAGTTACTGTACACTTATCTTGCATTCTGGATCTATAGCCTGCTCTGCGGCTTGATTCCAATCCCGAGATCTATCGAAGAACTGTTCTGGCTTCTTATAGTTGTCTTTTTATATCTTTTTTGGGTTCTTCTGTGTTGGCCATTTGCCCCCCAAAAAAGTTTTATTTTTACAGGCGATTCGTCTATGTCGTATGCCTTGTTTTATATCATTTTCCTCTGCCTTGTTTTTTACTGGATCTGGGATTTCATCCGGAATGGAAAGTTTCGAATCTATCTCTCATGATTTTTATTATTCTTCAACGATGGGACCTACTCTCCTCTATATGGGAAAGGAGGGTTTTGCAGCTATCTAAGGAAGGCATGTAGAGACTTGCAGCAGCTTCTCTTCCCTTCACACAAAAAGGGAGGAGTCAGTGTCTTGGAGAATATCATCCATATTCTATTGCATGGCTTTATGCTAGTCCATGAATGAGGAGACGCATACAATGAGGAGAAATCTGTTTAATAATTTATGCGAGTTTTTATATAAAGATCTGCATTCTCTGAAGTCACTCATTTCTTATCCTGCGGGAAGATGGAGGATCCTGCTTATCTTCTTGAAAGGCGTTCTTTTTACTCATCTTTCTTTCTGGCTTCATATTCTGGTTTATGAATCGCCCATGCTGCCCGGAACATTTGATGATTTTATCCGCTTTTTTAAGTTGGTATCCAAACTCTTTATCACTGTGATTCTTTCACCAATCAAAGCGAAGCAAGACATCTATATTGGTCTCGATCCTTTCTTGTTTCATTCCATCTTTATCGGTTTTAGTCTTTACGGTATTCAAGAGCTCTTACAAAAGAATAATCAGGGATTCCGCAGTTTTATTCATCCCTATTCCAGTGCTGAAAAATGTGACGATGAAGGGCAGGGACTTATGGTTGGCTTCCTGAAAAAGCTCCTTTCCCTCTTTCTTATTTTTGTCGTCTATTCTATATTCGCCGGTTTCTTTGCTCCTCCGCGTTCATTCAATGAACTCATCTCTCTTTTTATTATGCTCCCTTTCTGCTTTTTAGTCACGCTTTTTTCTCCTCTTTTTCCGAAATATATCGATCCTATCAGGGATTTCCCGACGGTATACTATGTCCTCTTCATTCGTCTTATACTTCACTGGTCCAGGAATATTTTTCGAAATATTGCGAGGAAGCGGAACTTATCTGAAGTTCCACGGAAATCCACAAGGAATTGCAAGGCCTTTCCAGAGATTCCTTCCTCTTCCAGAACAGTAAGGCGAAGCTTATTGCTTAGCTTTCTGAAGAAGCTTCTTTTTGTATATCTCGTTTTCTGGATTTGTATCTTGATTCGCTATCCGAATATGCTTCCGAAATCTTTCTCTGATTTTATTAATCTGTTTCTGATCGGATTCCTACTGTTCCCTTTGGTGTTTCTTTTTCCTTTTCAACCCGATTCGGCCTTTCTCGTTGGTGATTTCCCTATTTTCTTCTATCCCGTTCTCGCTATTCTTATCTGCTTCTGGATCTGGGATTTCCGTCGGAAATTGTGTGGACGTAGATCTCACGGTCAGCTGGCTATTTCAGGCATTCTGGAGAAGGTCGTCATTCAGATGAAAACCCTCTTTAAGGTAGTGAGGGTTCTTCTTTCAAAGATCAGAGCCTTTCTGAATCCCTTTTTATGTTATCCCAAGGGGAGACGGAAACTTCTCTATGGATTCCTGAAAAGGCTTCTTATTTTTTATCTCCTGTTCTGGGTTTATGCTTTTATTGCATACCCTGAGTTTGTCCCGAGATCGCTTGCCCACTTGCCTGAGATCTCCCTTATTTTTTCCTGTCTCTTTCCCCTGATCCTTATGCTGCCTCTTTACCCTCCTTACCTATCCTCTATTTCTCCTGCCCTTCTGATATACTATCTTATCCTTATCGGCTTCCTCCTTTACTGGATCGGCAGTTTTATCTGGAAATATTGGAGCGATCCGTACGGTTTCCTGTCCTCTTTCGTGGGACCAGAAGAGGAGCCGGAAAGGGAGAAAACCTTATTCGAAATTCTGGACAGCATTTCTCCGGAGGATGAACCATGTCATAGAGTCCCTCTGCCGCCCTCGGAAAAAAAGAAAAGGCTCCTGCGAGGCTTCTGGAAAAGACTATTTTATGCTTATCTTGCATTCTTGATTTATGTGCTGATTTTCTCTCCGCCTTCGATTCCGGGATCCATCGGAGGGCTGTTCAGTCTCCTTATAACTACCTTTGTTTATTTTATCATGCTGCTTCTTGTCTGGCCTTTTGAGCCGGAAGGCTTTATTTTCATGAGTGGCCCACCTATGTTCTGCGGCCTGTTTTATATCATTTTCCTCTGTCTTGTTTCATATTGGATCTGGGTTTTTATCCGGGATGGAAAGTTTCGGACCTATCTCCCCTGACTCTTATTGTTTTTTAACGATGGGAACTATTCTCTCTTATACGGCAAAAGAACGCTTTTGCAGCTATCAAGGCAGACATGTGGAGCTTTGCAGTCTTTCCAATTCTCTTTATACGGAAAAGGGAAGAGTCAGTGTCTTGGACAATATCATCTATATCTTATTGCATGGCTCCATGCTAGTTCACGAATAAGGAGGCAGTGATATGAAAGACAATCTGCTGTTCAAGGCTTTCATGGACTTTTATCATAGGGCTTTGTCCTTTCTAAAAACGCTCCTCGCTTCTCCCTTGGGGAGACAGAGACTTTTTTATGGATTTTTGAAAAGGCTTCTTTTTCTTTACCTTCTGTTTTGGGTCTATGCTTTCATTGCATACCCTCAG